>NZ_JCANOT010000025.1:0-146163 GCF_059552495.1 Methyloversatilis sp. S146-33 | reverse complement strand
CGCACTCATGTTGGCGAGAATGCCGTCGACCAGCGCGCGCAGGGTGCGCAGCGGGTGGTCCTTCGGCACGCGTTCTTCCGGGCTCACGTAGCTGAACGTCGACGCCTGGGGATTCTCTTGGCCGCGCATGTGAAGTCGGGGAAAGTAGGAGAACGATTCTGGGCCGGAGTCTGCCTCAATACCCGCGCCCAGAGCAGGGGTCGGGGTTTCTCACCAGCCTGTTAGGCACTCGCTCACCCAAGTTTCAGAAAGGTTTCCCCGATTTCTATTGGGAGAAACTTAGCGTGATCTTCAATTACACGCAGAACCCCGTTTTTTAGAGCAAAGTCCCCCGTGCCACGCTTTACTGCGCCGAGTTCTGGATATACAGACAGCAGTGCAGCCTCATACTTGTGCCCAGGCTCCATTAGAAGTTTTGAGGAGAAACTCAGTTCAAAGCCATTCTCGAGTTTGCTTGTTACGCGATTGGCGTCAACAAGTGACACAGCAGACTCGACAATATTAACAATGCTCTGCAACTCCGCCTGAGTAAGGCTTGCCGTTTCAATATAGCTCACGGCCCTAGAAATTCCGAAGTCAGCGAGACTCTTCTTCTCTTCCCTTATCAAAGCCAGCGCGATGAATACCGGATCAAGGATATAGTTCTCAATCGAGTATCTTGATGAAGAACCTAAGACATAGACCGGGTGTTTCTCAACATTGCTTCCGTCAAAATCAACAAGCGCCCTAACAATGTCGCCCCCTGATTTTGTTAGTGCGGTAGCAATTGTAATTGCATCTGTACAGTTTGACGTCCCGCTATGCGGTTCAAGAAATACAGGTTCATAGTTAAACCTTCCGTTACGGCCTAAGATATAAAAAAGTCGATGGTAGTATTGAACGTCATTTTTGCTCTCAACGAAAATTTGACGCCTATTCTCAACCCTAACAAATAGGTGGGGTATCCCAGCAGTCAGGACGCTAAGCGCCTCGGATGCGCTACACATTCTTGGGGTTCGCGTAGCCTTGTTGATTTCAAAAAGGCTACCGCTAGGGCAAATTGCCGCCGTCGATGGCGAGTGCGTTGTCATTATTACCCTAACGCCGGCGTCGCGGACAATCGTCTCTGACAGTGTCTCAACAAGGAGCCGGGAAAATTCCGGGTGTAAAGGAGCGTCGGGCTCGTCTAAAAGAAGCAGCTCTGGCTTCTCACCGTTTTCCTTGGCGTTATAAATCGCCAACGCCATTGACATCAGAACCTTCTCTCCGGTTGAGAGATCGTCCACTGAAATATCAGCTTTCGTCCCTTCATCGTAAAGCCTTAGCGTGTAAGTCGCGTCTGGGTCTTGTGACTCCGGACTCTGCACTTTATAGGGAAGGCCAGCCTTCGCCAGCACTGCATTGATTAGCTCCCACGGCGGGGGACCATAAAGCTCCTTGAACTTCTCGTTAGAAAGAAACTTTATGCCCACATCCCCTGACTTCTTGCTCTTGTATTCGTTGTACTCATTTTTATCTTTTCTTGTGTGATAGACCTTTATTATTTTTGCAAGCTGTGCTATAAAAAGGTTTCCATTGGCGTCATTTTTTGTACTAATTTCATTTAAAACGTCATCTTCCGTTAAATCGTAAAAGCCTTTCTTGGATCTTTCCATCAAGGCTGAAACTCTTTCCTTTAATGGGTTCGGAAGTTTGCTAGTGCCGATTGCGGCTGCCTGACCATGCTTCTGTTCTCGGTCGTGCATTTTTAACTGCGCGTTTTTGATTTGCCTCCAAATGTCTTTGCTCTCAGAAAGCAGCTGGGCGGGGTCGCAAACTTCTGCAATTTTTGGATTTAACCCATTAAATGGAATGTAATGAACTTTTGTTATCAACTTTCCATTTTCAATGATGGAGGAATCTTCTCTTGAAGCCAAAGCCTCAAGAAGATGACTCTTTCCGCTTCCATTTAGTCCCGTTAGAACAGAAAAGTTTGGCAGGGAGAACTTTGACCCTGCTCTTGTGGATTTTCTATTTCTCTTAATGGTGATGTCCATTGAATTCTCTGCCAACTATTTTTTTGGGTGCCTACAGCATTAAACGACGACAAAAAACCTCACCCCTTGGTCGCCGTCGCTGAATCCTGTCCGGCAGCCTGATTGCGCGCGCACGAGTACCTGACGTGCATTACACCATACGAATGGGATAGGTCTGCGTCGTGGGGACGGAGGTGGGATCGCGCGCGTGCGCCGCGTCCTGCGTCGGTCGCAGCGCGGGCGGGGAGAAGTTGCTTTTCTTGCGCAGGGACGAGAATTAGGGCGAGCGGCATGCCCGTGCCCTGCGGATAACGTCATGCGATCGAGTCAAGGGCTGCGCGCAGCCCCGCCTCCTCACCCCTGCCGCAGCTCCTGACTCAACTGATACACCGCCATCGCATAGAAGTACGAGCGGTTGTAGCGCGTGATGGCGTAGAAGTTGCGGAAGCCGAGCCAGTATTCGGTCTGGGCGTCGGGGGTGACGAGGTCGACCAGGGTGGCGGGTTTGGCGATCAGGTCGCCGCCGCGCAGCGGGCGGGCGCCGGCGGTGTCGAGGGTGGCGGTGTCGATCGACGGTTCGACGCCGGCGGCGACCAGCGGGGCGGCGGCTTCGTCGGTGATGCGGATGCGCTGGGCCACCGGTTCGCCTGCTTCCCAGCCGTGCGCGGCGAGGTAGGCGGCGACGCTGCCGATGGCGTCCGTCGGGCTGTTCATCAGGTCGGTGTGGCCGTCACCGTCGAAGTCGACGGCGTAGCGGCGCCAGCTGCTGGGCAGGAACTGCGGGTAGCCCAGCGCGCCGGCGTAGGAGCCGCGGAAGTCGGTGACGTCGCGGCCTTGCTCGCGCGCGAGCAGGAACAGTTCGCCCAGTTCGCGGCGGAACAGGTCGGCGCGCGGCGGGTAGGTGAAGCCCAGCGTGGACAGCGCGCTCAGCAGTTCGAAGTCGCCGGTGTGGCGGCCGTAGATGGTTTCGACGCCGATGATGGCGGCCACCACTTCGCGCGGCACGCCGAATTCCTGCTCGGCGCGTTCGAAGGTGGCGGCGTGTTCGGCCAGGAAGTCGCGGCCGGCGCGGATGCGCAGCGGCTCGACGAAGCGGCTGCGGTAGCGCGTCCACGATTTCACTGCCGGGCTCGACGGCGGACGGATGAGCTGGATCACGCGCGGCAGCAGCCGCGCTTCGGCGAAGCGCGCCAGCAGTTGCGCCTCGTCGAAGCCGTGCGCGGCGGCCAGTTCGGCGCAGAAGGCGCGCACGTCGTCGCGCTCGGCGAAGTTGTCGGGCGTGGTGCTGATCTGCGCCGGCAGCTGCGGTGCCAGCAGCAGGGCGCCGGCGCCGGTCAGGAAATGGCGGCGGGCTGCGGAGTGAGAAGTGAAGCGGGCGGTCATGTTCGGGGCGGTGTGCGGTGGCGGCGCAGCGCGCGGGCATGCGTCCGGAGTGCGCGCACGGCCGGCGCGTGTGCGGCGTGGCCGTAGCGGGCGTCTGCATAAAGTGTACACGCTGTGCGCAATTCTGCTGCCAGATCGGGGCGCAGCGCGGCGATGCGCTCGGCGTAATCGAGCGGCCCTTCCCACGCTTCGCGGCCGAGGCCGGCCGGCCGCAGCGCGCGGTCGATGCCGGCCCATGCGCGCGCCAGCGCGTCGGCGGCGATCTGGCGGCGCAGCGCCCACAGCGTCAGCGCGATGGCGATGACGGCGCAGAGCGCGGCCATCCAGGCGGTCATCGTGCGCCAGTCCGGCTGCGCCATGCCGAGGCGCGCTAGTAGTTCGCGCTGCTTCTGCTGGTCGTAGGAGAGCACCCACTGGTTCCACGCGTTGTTGGCCGCTTCCCAGCGGTGACGCAGGTCGCGCAGCCAGCCGAGATCGGCGCGCGCGACGAAGGGCACCGGCTCGCCGGCCGGCAGGTCGGCCAGGCCGCGCTCGACGCGCGACGGCAGGATGGCCGCGGTCGGGTCCACGCGGCGCCAGCCTTCGCCGTCCAGCCACACTTCGGCCCAGGCGTGGGCGTCGGACTGGCGCACGACGACGAAGCCATCGACCTCGTTGCGCTCGCCGCCCTGGTAGCCGGTCACGACGCGTGCCGGCAGGCCGGCGGCGCGCATCAGGAACACGAAGGCGCCGGCGTAGTGCTCGCAGAAGCCGCGCCGGCTGTCGAACAGGAACTGGTCGATGCCGTCCTCGCCGAGCAGTGGCGGCGTCAGCGTATAGACGAAAGCTTCGCGGCGGAACAGGCGCAGCGCGGCGTCCACCGTTTCGGCGTCGCTGCCGGCATCCAGATGCAGCTGGCGGGCCAGCGCGCGGGCGCGCGGGTTGCCGCCCGGCGGCAGACGGCGCGCCGCCTCAAGATAGGCGCTCCATTCTTCGCGGCCGGGGCGCGCCGTCGGCACCGATTCGAAGCGGTCGCGTCGGCGCGCGCGTACCACTTCGCTGCCCAGCACCTGCCAGTCATCGGACACGCGCGCCCCCAGCGGCAGGCCGGCCACGGTTTCCAGCGCGAACAGCCAGTTCTTGCCGTGCGGTTCCAGCGTCACTTCGTAGCCGATGCGCGGGCCGTCGACCGCATGCGGCGTGCCGTCGTTGAGTCGACGCGCGGCTTCGCCCTGGCGCCAGGTGCGACCGTCGAAGGTGGTGAGCACCGGGCCGCGCCAGTATAGGTCGCGCGCCGGCGGCGGTGCGTCGTCGAAGCGGGCGCGGAAGGCGATTTCGCCGGACAGGCTCAGCTGTGAGATGTCGCCCGGCGACATGCTGTCGGACAGGCCGGAGCGCGCGCCGAAGGCGTCCAGCGGCAGCCCCCACAGCGGGCCGGGTACGCGCGGGAACAGCACGAACAGCACCAGCATGAAGGGCAGGGCCTGCGCCAGCATCCACGCCGACTGGCGCAGCAGCGCACGCACCGGCGCCGGCGGGCCGGTCAGCGCGATCAGCGCGGCGGTGATCACCCCCATCGAGCCGAACAGCACGGCCGCCACGGCCGGCGTCTGCGAATAGAGGAAGGCGGCCAGCAGCATGAAGTAGCCGAGCAGCACGACGGTGTGGCCGTCGCGCACGCTTTTGAGTTCGTGCAGCTTGAGCACCAGCAGCAGCGTGAGCAGCGCGACGCCGGGCTCGCGGCCGAACAGGCGGCCGAAGGTGAGCGTGACGCCGGCGCAGCAGGCGATCACCACCAGCGCCTTGACCACCGTGCTGGCGCCGGCCCAGCCCAGCTTCCACTGCGCCAGCCGCCAGATGAACAGCAGCAGCGCCACCGCGTTGAGCCAGGCCGGCAGGTGGTCGGCGTGCGGCAGCAGCGCGCAGGCGGCGACCGCCATCAGCCAGCCGATGCGGGCGCTGGTCAGCGGCTCGGCCGGCACGGCCGCTGTCGATGAGGTGCGCGCGCGACGGAAGCTCATGCGGGCAGTCCGTGCAGGGCGAGCGCGCGCAGCACGCGTTCGCGGTGGCCGGGGCCGTTGCCGGGTGCGATGCGCGCGTCGGGCAGGACCAGGCCGTAGCGCAGGCCGGCCGCGTCGGCGTCGAGCGCCCAGCCGGTCAGTCTGGCGAGTCGCGCTTCGAGCGACAGGGCGGCTGGCAGTTGCGCCAGATCGAGCCACAGTTCGCCGCCGTCCTGGCCGTCGAACTGCTTGGTCAGCAGCGGCAGGTCGGGCGCGCGCGCCCAGGCTTTCCATGCGACGTGGCGCGGCGAGTCGGCGGCGCGGTGGTCGCGCAGGCTGGCGAATTCTTCGGTGCCGTCGCCCTGCGGCCGCAGGCCGGCGCGGCCGGCGTCGCTGGCTGGCAATGGCGGTCGGCCGGCTTCGGGCTGCACGTAGACGAGGCAGCGCTGCTGCGGCTGCGCGTAGCTCCAGGCGCGGATCAGGCCCAGCGGGTAACGGGTGCTCAGCGTGACGCGGCCCGGCGTCAGCCAGCCGCGGCGGGTGGTCGGCAGCGACAGCGTCACCGCGCAGCGGCCGTTCGCCTCGACTGCGGTGTCGACCGGCGCCGCGCCCGCCATCGCGAGTTGCAGCGCCGGGCGCGGGCGCGGCGCTTCATTGTCCAGCCACAGCGTGAACAGCGCCGGCTGGCCGGCGAACACCGGCGCCGGCGGCGTTTCGCGCAGCCGCAGCGCGAGCAGGTTGCGGAAGGTGTGCAGCAGCGCGACCTGGCCCAGACCGGCCAGCATGAATACCAGCGCGAAGCCCAGGCTCAGCGTGTAGTTGATGGCGGTCAGCAGCATGGCGATCAGTGCCACGCCCCATACCAGCCCGACGCGGGTCGGCAGTACGAAGATGCGCCGGCGGTCCAGCGTCAGCGGCAGCGCGGGCGAGCCGCCGAGCGAGGCCAGCCAGCGGCGGAGTGCGTCGCGCATCAGGCCGGCAGCGCCACCGCCTGCAGCAGCGCGCGCGCCATGTCGTCCGGACTGCCCTGTTCGAGTGCCGGCAGGCGGTGCAGCGCGACGGCGGGCAGCACCGCCTGCACGTCTTCCGGCAGCACGTGCGCGCGGTCGAAAACGCGTGCGTGTGCGCGGGCCGCGGCCAGCAGTGCGAGACCGGCGCGCGGGCTCAGGCCGAGCCGCCAGGCGCCGCTGCTGCGGGTGTGCGCGATCAGCGCCTGCACGTAGTCGATCAGCGCGTCGGCCACGTGCAGGGCTTCGGCTTCGGCGCGCCACCGCGTCAGCGTCGCGGCGTCGGCGACCGGCGCCAGATCGGCCAGCAGGCTGCGCCGGTCGCGGCCGGTCAGCAGCGCGCGTTCGGCCGCCGGATCGGGGTAGCCCATGGTGATGCGCATCATGAAGCGGTCGAGCTGCGATTCGGGCAGCGGGTAGGTGCCGATCTGGCTGGCCGGGTTCTGCGTCGCGATGACGAAGAAGGGCTCGGGCAGGCGGCGGGTTTCGCCCTCGACGCTGACCTGATGCTCTTCCATCGCCTCCAGCAGCGCGCTCTGCGTGCGCGGCGTGGCGCGGTTCACCTCGTCCGCCAGCAGCACCTGCGTGAACACCGGGCCCGGATGGAAGCGGAAGGCGCCGGTTTCGCGCTCGAACACCGATACGCCGAGGATGTCCGCCGGCAGCAGGTCGCTGGTGAACTGTACGCGGCGGAAATCGAGGCCGAACAGCTGGGCCATCACGTGCGCCAGCGTGGTCTTGCCGGTGCCCGGCACGTCCTCGATCAGCAGGTGGCCGCCGGCGATCAGGCAGGTCAGCGCCAGTTCGAGCCGGCTGCGCTTGCCGAGTATGAGGGTGGAGGCGGCTTCGACGACGGCGCGGGGAGCGAGGGTGGGCATGGCTTGAGCTACGTTAAGTTGTGGCGGGATGATCGGCGCGATACTGTAGAAACATGACGGCAGGACATGCCCGGCCCTGAAGCCGCGCGAGCCTGCCTGTGACACAGAGCCGGAACGGCCGGTTGCATCGATAACTGCAGGAATCCGGAGGAGAGGCGGTGACGACCGCATACATTACACACCGTGACTGTGCCCTGCATGACATGGGGCCGCATCACCCCGAATGCCCCGACCGCCTTGCCGCGATACAGGACCGCCTGATCGCCAGCGGTCTCGATGCCTACCTGCAGCACCACGACGCGCCGGCGGCCGACATCGACATGCTGGCGCGCGCGCACTCGCCGGAGTACCTGCGGCAGATCTTCGACGCGGTGCCGGGCAGCGGTATCGTCCATCTCGACCCGGATACCGCGATGTGCCCGAATTCGCTGCGCGCCGCACTGCGCGCGGCCGGCGCCGGCGTGCACGCGACCGATCTGGTGATGTCGGGCGCCGCGGTGAACGCCTTCTGCGCGGTGCGTCCGCCCGGCCATCACGCCGAGTACGCCCGCGCCATGGGCTTCTGCTTCTTCAACAACGTGGTGGTCGCGGCGCGTCACGCGCTGGAAAAGCACGGCCTGGAGCGGGTGGCCATCATCGATTTCGACGTGCACCACGGCAACGGCACCGAAAACATCGTCGCCCACGACCAGCGCATCCTGATGGTGAGCATCTTCCAGCACCCCTTCTACCCGTACTCCGGGGCGGAGCCGCTGGCCGACAATCTGTGCAACGTGCCGCTGCCGGCCGGCACCCGCGGCGACGGCTTCCGCGAGGCGGTGACGACGAAGTGGCTGCCGCGTCTCGACGCCTTCGCGCCGCAGATGATCTTCATCTCGGCCGGCTTCGACGCGCACTACGAGGACGACATGGCCTCGCTCGGTCTGGTCGAGGCCGACTACGCCTGGGTCAGCACCGAACTGATGAAGGTGGCGAAGAAGCACGGCAAGGGCCGCATCGTGTCCATGCTCGAAGGCGGCTATGCGCTGTCGGCGCTGGGGCGCAGCGCGGTCGAGCACATCCGGGCGCTGGCCGAGCTGTGAGCGGCGGAGAGCTGTTACAGACTGATCCAGTTGCGCCTGTTGGGCTTGCCCTCGCGCTCCGGTAGAATGGCGCGTTTCCTGCCGAAGCCACTGTTTCGCACATGATTACCGGATCGCTCGTCGCCATCGTCACCCCCATGAACGAGGATGGCAGTCTCGACTACGCCAGCCTGCGTCGCCTGATTGATTTCCACGTCGCCGAAGGCACCGACGGCATCGTCATTGTCGGCACCACCGGCGAGTCGCCGACCGTCGATTTCGACGAGCACTGCGAACTGATCCGCTTCACGGTCGAGCACACCGCCGGCCGTATCCCGGTCATCGCCGGCACCGGCGCCAACTCGACGCGCGAGGCGATCGAACTGGCACAGCACGCGAAGTCGGTCGGCGTCGATGCCTGCCTGACCGTCGTGCCCTACTACAACAAGCCGACGCAGGAAGGTCTGTACCGCCACTTCCGCGCCCAGGCCGAAGCGGTCGATGTGCCCTTCATCCTGTACAACGTGCCCGGCCGCACGGTGGCCGATCTGGCCAACGACACGACCATCCGCCTGTCGGAAATCCCGAACATCGTCGGCATCAAGGACGCCACCGGCAATCTCGACCGCGCCGGCGAACTGATCAACCGCGCGCCCGAGGGCTTCGCGCTGTACAGCGGCGACGACGCCTCGACCGCAGCTTTCATCCTGATGGGCGGCCACGGCTCGATTTCGGTCACCGCCAACGTGGCGCCGCGCCTGATGCACGAAATGAACGCCGCCGCACTGGCCGCCGACGCGGTCAAGGCGCGCGCGATCAACGCGAAGCTGATCGGCCTGCACCGTCAGCTTTTCTGTGAAGCCAACCCGATTCCGGTCAAGTGGGCCGTGCAGCAGATGGGCCTGTGCGGCCCGACGCTGCGTCTGCCGCTGACCGAATTGCAGCCGCAATTCCACGAGCAGGTCCGCGCCGCGATGAAGCAGGCCGGCGTGCTTGCCTGATCGTCCTCTGGTATCCCGTTCGATGAATCTGCTGAAGTTTTCCGCGCTGTGCGTGGCACTGGTGAGCGCGCTCACCGGCTGCTCGATGTTCGACAAGGTCATGGATTCAGGCAAGGTCGATTACAAGGCCCAGGCCAAGCGCACGCCGCGCCTCGACCTGCCGCCCGACCTGACACTGCCGCAGCAGACCGACCGCTTCGCGGTGCCGGATTCCGGCGGCAAGGGTACGGCGACCATGTCGGCCTACAACGCCGACCGCACGAACACCGGGGGTGTGGTGCAGCCGCAGTCAACCGGCGTGCTGCCGCAGGTCGACAAGATGCGCATCGAACGTGCTGGCAGCCAGCGCTGGCTGGTGGTCAATGCCAGCCCTGACGAGCTGTGGCCCCAGGTGAAGGAGTTCTGGCAGGAAACCGGTTTCCTGATCGACGTTGAACAGCCGGAAGCCGGCGTGATGGAAACGGACTGGAACGAGAACCGCGCCAAGCTCCCGAACGACATCATCCGCAACACCATCGGCCGCCTGATCGACCAGCTCTACTCGACACCCGAGCGCGACAAGTTCCGCACCCGTCTGGAGCCGGGCGCCGAGCCGGGCACCACCGAAATCTACGTCAGCCATCGCGGCGTGGTCGAGGTCTACACCAACGAGCGCAGCGACAACACCGTCTGGCAGCCGCGTCCGGCCGACCCCGAGCTGGAAGCCGAAATGCTGCGTCGCCTGATGGTCCGTCTGGGTGCCGACAACGAGCGCGCCAAGGTGCTGCTGGCCGCCCAGCCGGTGGCCGAGCGCGCGCAGCTGGTGTCGGCCGACAAGGGCAGCACGCTGCAGGTGTACGAAGGTTTCGACCGCGCCTGGCGCCGCGTCGGCCTGGCGCTGGACCGCGTCGGCTTCACCGTCGAGGACCGCGACCGTTCGCAGGGTGTGTACTTCGTGCGCTACGTCGACCCGGAAGTCGACGCCACCGGCAAGAAGGACGGCGGCATCCTGTCCAAGCTGCTGTTCTTCATGCCGGACGACAAGCCGGATCCGAAGGCGGGCCAGAGCCAGTACCGCATCCTGGTCAAGGGCGAGGGCAAGCAAAGTTCGGTGCAGGTGCTCACCCGCGAAGGCGGCCTCGACGACACCCGCACCGCGAAACGCATCCTGTCGCTGCTGCACGAGCAGCTGAAGTAAGCGGCGCGGCAACGCCGCCCCTTAAAAAAACAAAAGGCGCCCGAGGGCGCCTTTTGTTTTTGTGCCCCCCGCAACGGCCGCGTCGCGGCCAAGGCCGCTCCCACAGGGATCGTGTCCGATCCGCGGCCGTAGGCAGAGCTGGGGTTTGTGGGAGGAAACGTGCCCAGCCCGTGGCCGGAGCTGGGATTCTGTGGGAGGGGTCTTCTGACCCCGACAGCGGCGGTGGGCTGTGCGTGGCGCCGTGTCGAGGGCCGGGCGGCGGCCTTCAGGCCCTCATCGACAGCGCTTCAGCCTGTTCGGCGACCTCAGCCAGATTGACCACTTCGCCGATGACGACGATGGCCGGGCTGCCCAGCTTTGCGTTGGCGACGGCCTGCGGCAGGTCGCGCAGCGTGGACACGACGGCGCGCTGGCTGTCGCGCGTGCCGTTCTGGATCGCACAGGCCGGGGTATCGGCGGCGAGACCGCCGGCGTGCAGCGCTTCGGCGATGGAGGCCAGCTTGCGCATGCCCATGTAGATGACGAGGGTGGTCCCGCAGCGGGCCAGTGCCGCCCAGTCGGGCTCGCGGCCCGGATGGCCGTCTTCGCGTGCGTGGCCGGTGACGAAGGTGACGCCGCAGGCCATGTCGCGATGGGTGACCGGCACGCCCAGCGTGGCCGGTACCGCGATGCCGGCCGACAGGCCGCTCACCACCTCGCATTCGATGCCGGCCCGCCGCAGCGTCTGCATTTCCTCGCCGCCGCGGCCGAACACGAAGGGGTCGCCGCCCTTGACCCGGCCGACCGTGAGGCCGGCGCGCGCATAGCGCAGCATCAGGCGTTCGATGAAGGCCTGCGGCGTGCTGCGACAGCCGCCACGCTTGCCGACGCGCACGATGCGGGCGTCGCTGCGCGCGTGTTCGAGCACGGCGGTGTCGGCCAGGTCGTCGACCAGCAGCACGTCGCAGCGGCCGAGCGCGCGTACGGCCTTCAGCGTCAGCAGTTCGGGGTCGCCGGGGCCGGCGCCTATCAGGTAGACCTTTCCGGTCCGGGGGGCGTAAGTCGTCATGACGAGCACCTTGCAAGTCCGGTGCCAGCCCCGGATACATCGCGCCGACGCCGCGATTTGACCGCTCGCGGGCGTTGCGGTGGCCCGCCATGCCCGCGACGGGTGCATACGCGCACCGTCGCTGTGCGGCCGGTGCTACAGTCAGACTGTGTCCCAGCAAATGACGCGCCGTGCCGAACGAAACCCTGAAATCTGACCGAACTGCCGAAGCGCGTACGCGAGGCGATGCGAAGGAACGCATTTTCGCGGCGGCCGAGAAGCTCTTCACCGAACAGGGCTATGCGGCGACCTCGATGCGCATGATCGCGTCGGCGGCCGGTGTGCCGCTGGCGTCGATCAATTACCACTTCGGGTCCAAGCGTGACCTGATGGAAAGCGTGTATCAGCGCGTGCTCGGGGCCGACGGCACCCGGTCCGGTTATCTCGCCAAGCTCGAACGCGAGGCGGTCGAGGCGCCGCTGAGCGTCACCCGCATCGTCGAAACCTTCGTCGAATCGACGCTGCGCCTGTCGCGCAAGGACACGGTGTCCGGCGCCGTGTTCAAGCAGCTGATCGGCCGCGCCTACTTTGAGCCGGGCGACGATTTCATCCCTGAAGAGTACGTCCGCATCATGGACTGGTACCGCAAGGCGCTGATGCGCGCGCTGCCGGCGCTGCCCGAGGACGAACTGCTGCGCCGCATGTACTTCTTCGTCGGCATCGTGGCCTACGTGATGGCCGGGCGCGATGTGATGCATCTGCTCGGCCGCTGCTCACCGGCCGCCCGCAACGACCCCGAAAGCCTTCTGCGCGCACTGGTGCCTTTCATCGTCGGAGGTCTTGAAGCCCCGCCGTCGGCGTGAGGCCGCCGATGCTTGGCGCGCGAATTGCTCGTGTTGCGTCATGAGCGCACTCCTGCCCGCCTTATTCACCCGGGATCACCCGCCTTGCTGAGCGTGCCCCTCGTCATGGTGCTGCTGGCGCTGGCCATCGCCCTGGCGCTGGTGTTCATGCGCCCGGAGCGCGCGGGCGACCGCTCGCCGGGAGACGACGCGCAGCGCGCCTTCGGCGATTGCGAGCGGCTGCTGCAGCTTGTCCACTCGCTGCAGCAGCACCGCGGCATGAGTACCGCCTGGCTGGCCGGAGACGCCTTGTTCGAATCGCCGATGCGCGCCCGGCGGCGTGCCGTACAGCACGACATCGAAGCGCTGGAGTCGACCGCACGCGCAGAGATGGCGCTGGAGGGGCCGTGCATCACGCCGTACGAACTGGCGCTGCTCGACGCGCAGTGGAAGGAGTTGTGTGCCGCGCTGGACGGCAGTCCGGCTGCGATCGGTGCCGACGACAATCTGACGCGGCACAGCCTGCTGGTGTCGCACGTGCTGGGCTGGCTGGCCGCGGTCGGCAATCGCCGTATCGCACCGGTTGCCGCGTCGTCAGGCAGCGGCCTGCTGCGCACCTGGATCAGCACGCTGCCGGCGCTGGGCGAGCAGCTGGGTCAGGCGAGGGCGGTCGGCAGCGCGGCCGCGGCCCGCGGCGTCTGTACGGCGGCCGAACGCATGCGTCTGAGGTACCTCGCGTCGCGCGCCGAGTCGCTGATGCACCAGGCGATCGCCGACACGCCCCGTCTGCCGGGCGCGCTGCCGGCCACCGAGCGCATCGTGCGTCTGCTCGGTCTGCTGCGCAGCGATCTGCTCGGCGCGACCGACCGGATGACCGCGGAGCTGTACTTCGCCGAAGCCACCGCGGCGATCGACGCCATCTATGCCTGGATGACCAGCTGCGAAGACGCGCTGCGCGGCGTGCTCGCGCAGCAGGCCGTGTCAGCCGGTTGAACTTTCAGCGACGCGCCGGCCGATGTGGGCCAGCGCCTCCTCGACCTGATCGATCAGGATCAGACACAGATCGCCGCTTTGCAGCCGTTCGAGCGCGTGGTCGATGGCGACGAATTCGCCATTGATGTCGCACACCTCGCGCGTACGGCTCGCGCCCTCCAGACCTTCACGCAGCAGCGCGATCACCTCGCCGTCCTTGCGTCCGCGCTGGCACTGGTCCTGGTAAAGCACCACGCTGTCGAAGGCGGCACCGAGGATCTGCGTCTGCTTGCGGATGTCCTCGTCGCGGCGGTCGCCGGCGCCGCTGATGACCACGCTGCGGCGTTTCGCCGGCAGCGCGTCGATGGCCTGCACCAGCGCGCTGATGGCGTCCGGATTGTGGCCGTAGTCGGCGATCAGCGTCGCGCCCTTGTAGTCGAATACATTGAAGCGGCCCGGCGCGGTCGCCGCGTCCGACACGAAGCTGGCAAGTGCGGCGCGGATGGACGACCAGTCGAAACCGAGCGCCCAGGCCGCGCCGAGCGCCGCCATCGCGTTCTCGACCTGGAAGCCCAGCTTGCCGCCACGGGTCAGCGGCACCTGCGACAGCGGAATGCGCACCGCGCTGCTGCCTTCGGCGGCCACCAGCGCGCCGTCGTCCACGTAGATGACGCGGCGGCCGCGGGCGCGGTGGGTGGCGATGACCGGGTGGGTGCGGTCCTGCGCGAAAAAGGTGATCGAGCCGGGGCAGTGCTCGGCCATCGCCGCCACCACCGGGTCGGCGGCGTTCAGCACCGCCATGCCCTTGGGCGCGACGTTCTGCACGATCACCCGCTTCACCACCGCCAGGTCCTCGACGGTATTGATATAGGCGAGGCCGAGGTGGTCGCCGCTGCCGATATTGGTGACCACCGCCACGTGACAGCGGTCGAAACCCAGACCTTCGCGCAGCACGCCGCCGCGCGCGGTTTCGAGCACCGCGCCATCGACGTCCGGGTGGGCCAGCACGTTGCGCGCGCTCTTCGGGCCGCTGCAGTCGCCGGTATCGATGCATTCGTTGCCGACGAACACGCCGTCGGTGGTGGTCATGCCGACGCGCAGGCCGGTCTGTGCCATCAGGTGGGCGATCAGCCGCACCGTCGTCGTCTTGCCGTTGGTGCCGGCGACGGCGACCAGCGGAATGCGCGCGTCGTCGCCGGGGCCGAACATGGTCGACATGATGGCTTCGCCGACCGCCCGACCCTTGCCGAAGGAGGGCGCCAGGTGCATGCGCAGGCCGGGGGCGGCATTCACTTCGACGATGCCGCCGCCCTGTTCCTCCAGCGGCTTGAGCACGGTGCGGCAGACGATGTCGACACCGGCGATGTCCAGCCCTATCGTGCGCGCCGCCTCGACCGCGCGCGCTGCCAGTTCCGGGTGCACGTCGTCGGTCACGTCGGTGGCGCTGCCGCCGGTCGACAGGTTGGCGTTGTTGCGCAGCACGACGCGTTCGCCCAGCGCCGGCACGCTGTCCGGTGAATGGCCCTGGACCGCGAGGCGAGCGAGTGCGATGTCGTCGATGCGCATCTTGGTCAGCGAAGTGGCGTGGCCGTCGCCGCGGCGCGGGTCGGCGTTCACCTCGTCGACCAGTTCGCGCACCGTGCGGCTGCCGTCGCCGATCACCTGCGGCGGTTCGCGGCGGGCGGCGGCGACCACGCGGTCACCGACCACCAGGAAGCGGTAGTCGGCGCCCGGAATGAAGCGCTCGACCATCACTTCGCGGCTGATTTCGTAGGCGGCGTTGAACGCGATGTCCATGTGCTCGCGGCTGACGATGTTCACCGTCACGCCCTTGCCCTGGTTGCCGTCGCGCGGCTTCACGACGACCGGCAGACCGACTTCGAGCGCGGCGGCCCACGCCTCGTCGACGTCGCTCACCGTGCGGCCGAGCGGTACCGGCACGCCGGCGGCGTGCAGCAGCGCCTTGGTCAGTTCCTTGTCCTGGGCGATCGATTCAGCGACCGCGCTGGTGCGGTCGGTCTCGGCCGCCTGGATGCGACGCTGCCGGCTGCCCCAGCCGAGCTGCACCAGCGAGCCGTCGGTCAGCCGGCGGAACGGGATGCCGCGCGCGACGGCCGCTTCGACGATGGCGCCGGTGCTGGGGCCGAGGCGGATGTCCTCGTCCAGCTCGCGCAGCTGGTGCAGCGCGCCGGCGAGGTCGAAGCTGCCGCCGGTGGCGGCGGCACGGCACAGCCGTTCGGCCAGTTCGAAGGCGAGACGGCCGACCGCCTCTTCGGTGTATTCGACGACGACCTGATAGACGCCGGCGTCCACCGTCTGCATCGTGCAGCTGAAGGTGACCGGACAGCCGGCGCTGGCCTGCAGGCCGAGCGCGGCCAGTTCGAGCGCGTCGGCCATCGCCAGCGGCCCGCTTCGGGTGGTCGGGCGCAGCGGCCGGATGCCGGGGAAAAGGGCGCGCAGACGCTCGGCGAAACCGGGCATCGCGTCCAGCGAACAGTGTTCGCCGGAGCACGACACGATGGCTTCGATACAGGTGTGGCGGCTCCACAGATTGGGGCCGCGGAGGGCGCGCAGGCGGGTGATGTCCATGAAAGCGTTCGGGCGGTGTTTCAGGCCGGTACCGCGACGGGCACCGGGGGATCGAAGGTTTCGGCGCCGGTGCGCAAGGCCGCCGGCGACAGGCCGAGCGACCACGCCGCCGCCAGCGCGGCGAGCAGGTTTTCGGTCGCGTGCAGCGGTTCGCCGTCGGTCAGCGGCAGGCTGGCGAGCGGACACAGCACTTCGGTGCGCTCGGCTTCGAGCAGGCGGATCTGGCCGTCGCGCACGATGACCGCACGGCCGCCGGACTGCACGTGGCTGGCGACGATGCCGTTGTCGGCGTGCGTGCTGTACCAGATCACCTCGCCGTCGCACAGATCGGCCATCTCGGCCTGCAGCGGGTCGTCGGCGTTCAGTACGCCGGTGCCGCGGCGCAGCACGACGTCGATCTGGCTGCGCAGCACGTTGAACACGCGGTCGGACGAGTCGATGTAGTAGTCGCCGAAATGCGCTTCCGGATCGATGCGGGTGAGCACGCCGACCTGGCAGCGGTCGTAGGCCAGACCTTCCTTCAAGATGGTTTCGAAGCTGTTCTCGATCACCGCCACTTCGGCACCAGGATTCATCAGCACGCGCTGCGACGGTTCGAAGCGGGCGGCGTCGCCGTCTTCCAGGCGGCGGCTGTCGAGGTAGAGGCCGTCGCTGCAGGCGAGGCCGACGCGCTGGCCGGAAAAGCGCATCAGGTGCGCGATCAGCCGGGCGACCGTGGTCTTGCCGCGTGTGCCGCTGACGCCGATGACCGGAATGCGGCCGTCGTCGGCGGTGGCGAACAGGTGATCGACGATGGCGCGGCCGACCGGACGCGGCGCGCCGATGGCCGGCTTCAGGTGCATCAGCAGGCCGGGGCCGGCGTTCACTTCGACGATGGCGCCGCCCTGTTCGCGCAGCGGGCGACGGATGTCCTCGACCACCAGATCGATGCCGGCGATGTCGAGGCCGACCACGCGGGCGGCCAGCGCCACCAGGCGGGCGGTGTCCGGATGGACCTGGTCGGTCACGTCGTAGGCGATGTTGCCGTTGCGCTGCACCAGCACGCGGGCGCCGTCGGCCGGCACCGCGTCGGCGCTGTAGCCCTGGCGCTCCAGTTCGAAGCGCAGCTTGGCGTCGCGTTCGGGAATCAGCAGGTCGAGCGGAAATTCCTGCTCCGGTCCGCGGCGCGGATCGATGTTGATCTGGCTGTCGAGCAGCTGGCGGACGGTGGATCGCCCGTCGCCGGTGATCCAGACCGTTTCGCCAGCGACCGCCGCGACCATCTGCTTGCCGACCACCAGCAGGCGGTGTTCGTTGCCCGGGATGAAGCGTTCGACCAGCACGTACTTGCTGTAGCGGCGCGCCAGTTCGTAGGCAGTGGCGACTTCTTCGCGCTTGGTCAGTTCGGCCGACACCCCGCGGCCGTGATTAGCGTTGGCTGGCTTGACGACCACCGGCACGCCGATGTCCTCGGCCGCCGCCCAGGCGTCGTCGGCGTCGCTGACTTCGCGGCCTTCCGGCACCGGCACGCCGCAGCCGGCGAGCAGACGCTTGGTCAGGTCCTTGTCGCGCGAAATGCCTTCGGCGATGGCCGAGGTGCGGTCGGTTTCGGCGGTCCAGATGCGGCGCAGCTTGCGGCCGTAGCCCAGCTGCACGAGGTTGCCGTCGTTCAGGCGGATGGACGGGATGCGGCGGTCCTGCGCCGCCTCGACGATGCAGCCGGTGCTCGGGCCGAGGCAGTGTTCGTCGACCAGATCGCGCAGTTCCGAAATGGCTGCCTTGACGTCGAACGGGCGGTCGTCCATTGCCGACAGCACCAGCTCGCGGGCGGCGAGTATCGCGGCGCGGCTGACCGTGTGATTGCCGGAAATGACCACCACCTTGTACACGCCACGTTCGGACGTTTCGCGCGCCTTGCCGAAATTGCCCTTCATGCCGGCCTGGTTCTGCAGTTCCAGCGTCACGTGTTCAAGGATGTGGCCGGGCCACGTGCCCTCGCGCAGCCGGCGCACGAAACCGCCGCGCTCTTCGTAGCTGCACGTGTGTTCGTGCAGGGCGGGCAGCCAGTCGATCAGACGATCGACGAAGCCGGGAATGGTGTTCGAGGGGGAGTCTTCGAGTTCGCCGATGTCTATCCAGACTTCGAGCGCCGGAACATAGGTCCAGATGTTGGGGCCGCGCAGTTCGAGGGTGCGCAGGATTTCGATCGAGCGTTTACTCATCGTGCGGGGTCGGTGGTGGTCCGGAGCCCCGAGGTTGTTGAAAACATCGGCTTAACGGCGTCTTTGCGCTTTGGTTGACAGCTTTTTCATCTATTTTTGAACCTGCATCGGCGACGTGTTCCGGCCCTGTCGGCGGCGCTATACTCCGCCGCCTCGCCGGGCCTCGTGTCGTCGAGCGCGTGCTCGTCGCCGGCCCCGCCTCATGCGTTCCTTTCCGCACTCTTGCCGCCCGAAACCGCCCCGATGACCCGCGCCACCGACGACCGCCTGCTCCCCGACGACCTGCCGCAGGCGTGGCGCAGCGGGCTGACGGCGCAACTGCAGCCGGGTGAGGCGGTTCAGGTTTGGTTGCAGACCGATCTCGACGAGACGCTGCATTTCGCAACGAATCTGCTGGTGCTGACCGACCGCCGGCTGCTGGCCTGCGCCGGTGAGCAGTGGCGCAGCTGGCCGCTGGCCGTGGGCCAGCACTTCCAGCACCACGACCACGCCGGCGTCGGCACGCTGGCGCTGCACGACAGCGAACGTCGCCTCGCCGGTTGGCGCTACACGCTGGCGCTGAACACCGAAGCGCTGCGGCTGGCCGACCAGCACGCACGACAGATCGAGCGGCTGGCCCATCCCGACCACGTGGTCGAGGACGAGGACGGCCTGTGCCCGCGCTGCAAGGCGCCGCTGCCGCCGGACGACGACGAGTGTCCGCTGTGCGAACGCAGCACGACGCGCCCGCCCTCGACCTGGGCGCTGCTGCGGCTGTGGCGTTTCGCCCGGCCCTACCGCGGGCGGCTGTTCGCCGGCTTCCTGCTGACGCTGGCGTCCACCGCTGCCAACCTGGTGCCGCCCTACCTGACCATCCCGCTGATGGACAAGGTGCTCATTCCGCACCAGACCGGCACGCCGATCACGGCGGCGGCGGTGTGGCCCTACCTGGCCGGGCTGCTCGGCGCCGCGCTGCTGGGCTGGGCGCTGGGCTGGGCGCGCACCTATATATTGGCGCGTGTGTCCGAGCGCATCGGTGCCGACCTGCGCACCACCACCTTCGACCACCTGATGGGCCAGTCGCTGGAGTATTTCGGCGGCAAGCGCACCGGCGACCTGATGGCGCGCATCGGCGCCGAAACCGACCGCATCAACGTGTTCCTGTCGCTGCACCTGCTCGACTTCGCGACCGACGTGCTGATGCTGTTCATGACCGCCGTCGTGCTGTTCTCGATCAACCCCTGGCTGGCGCTGGTGACGCTGCTGCCACTGCCGGTGATCGCCTGGATGATCCACACGGTGCGCGACCGGCTGCGCACCGGCTTCGAGAAGGTGGACCGCATCTGGGGCGAGGTGACCAATGTGCTGGCCGACACCATTCCGGGCATCCGCGTGGTCAAGGCCTTCGCGCAGGAGAAGCGCGAATCGGCCCGCTTTGCTGCCGCCAACCGGCGCAACCTCGAAACCAACGACCGGGTGAACCGCGTGTGGTCGCTGTTCGGCCCGACGGTGACGCTGCTGACCGAGGTCGGCCTGCTGTTCGTCTGGGGCTTCGGCATCTGGCAAGTGGGGCGCGACCACATCACGGTGGGCGTGCTGACCGCCTTCATTGCCTACATCAGCCGCTTCTACCTGCGCCTCGATTCGATGAGCCGCATCGTGTCGGTGACGCAGAAGGCGGCGGCCGGCGCCAAGCGCATCTTCGACATCCTGGACCACGGCTCCAGCGTGCCCGAGCCGGCGCGGCCGGTGCACCTCGAACGGGTGCAGGGCCGCATCGAACTGCGCGGCGTCGCTTTCCGCTACGGTAACCGCGCCGTGCTGCGCGGCGTCGATCTCGACATCGCGCCGGGCGAATTCATCGGCCTGGTCGGGCACAGCGGCTCCGGCAAGAGCACGCTGGTGAACCTCATCAACCGCTTCTACGACGTGTCCGGCGGCAGCATACGCATCGACGGCACCGACATCCGCGCGCTGCCGGTGGCGGAGTACCGACGTCACATCGGCCTGGTGCTGCAGGAGCCTTTCCTGTTCTTCGGCACCATCGCCGACAACATCGCCTACGGCAAGCCGGACGCCACGCGCGCCGAAATCATCGCGGCGGCGCGCGCGGCGCACGCGCACGAATTCATCCTGCGCCTGCCGCACGGCTATGACTCGATGGTGGGCGAGCGCGGCCAGACGCTGTCCGGCGGCGAGCGACAGCGCATCTCGATCGCGCGCGCGCTGCTGATCGATCCGCGCATCCTGATACTCGACGAGGCGACCTCGTCGGTCGATACCGCGACCGAGAAGGAAATCCAGCGCGCGCTCGACAATCTGGTCGAGGGCCGTACCACGCTGGCCATCGCCCACCGCCTGAGCACCTTGCGCAAGGCCGACCGCCTGGTCGTGCTCGACCGCGGGCAGATCGTCGAAGTCGGTCCGCACGACGAACTGATGGCGCGCGAAGGACACTACTACCGGCTTTACATGGCGCAGCAGCGGCTGGCCGAAGCCGACGCCGCGGAAGGAGCGCTGGCATGACGATTTCGCTCGAACGCGACGCACACGGCCTGCTGGTTTTCGTCGATGCGACCGGCCAGCGCCACGCCGGCGTGCAGCCGGTGCGCGCCTTCCCGCTGTCGGCGCCGGGCGAGGGTGTGGCGCTGATGTCGGCCGACGGCCACGAACTGGCCTGGCTCGATGCGCCCGATGCGCTCGACGCCGCCAGCCGCGCATTGCTCGACGAGGAACTGTCGCGCCGCGAATTCATGCCGCGCATCCGCAGCATCACCGGCGTATCCAGCTTCTCCACGCCCTGCGACTGGGACATCGTGACCGACCGCGGCGCCACCCGCTTCACGCTGCGCAGCGAGGACGACATCCGCCGCCTGGGCGGCGCGCGGCTGCTGATCACCGACAGCCACGGCATCCACTACGAAGTCGCCGACATGAAGGCGCTCGACCGGGCCAGCCGGCGCATCCTCGACCGCTTCCTGTGAAGCGCCGCGGCCGGCGCGGAGAACGTACGCGCCGCTGCGTTGTCTCGGGAGTCCGGCCGTTACAATCCGGCCCGACAGACCCAGAACAACAAACGCCTTCCCCCAGGACCGATGCACTTCCTCATCGTTGATGACCACGCGCTGTTCCGCGAGGGACTGCGAACGCTGCTGCAAAGTCTGGATGCTGGATTGACCGTCACCGAGGTCGACAGCTGCGAAGCCGGGCTGGCACTCGACGACGAAGCAGCCGGATTCGACCTCATCCTGCTCGACCACACACTGCCTGGCATGAACGGTCTGCGCGGCATACGCGCCTTCCGGCAGCGTTTTCCGAGCAGTCCGGTGATGGTGGTGTCCGCCACCTATACGCCGGCACTGATCGATGAGGCGATCGCCGCGGGCGCCCGTGGCTATCTGCCGAAATCGGTCAGCTTCGCTGTCATGCGCGATGCAATCGAACAGGCGCTGATGCGACAGCCGGTCAATCCGGTGGTCGCCGGCCGCCCGTCCGGCGCCCTTGAAGTGGTGCTGACGCCTCGCCAGATGGACGTGCTGCGTCTGATGCGCGAGGGTCTGACCAACAAGCAGATCGCGCAGCAGCTGGGCAGCAGCGAGTTCACCGTGCGTTCGCACGTGTCGGCCATCCTGCACGCGCTGGATGTGGACACCCGCACGGCGGCGGTCAGTGCCGCGCGCGACAAGGGCCTGATCTGATGGCGGTGGCGCAGCCGTCGGATGCGTCAAGCCGCAGCCGGCTGCTCGCCGAACAGGTCGAACTGCTCTACCGGCACGCGCCGTCCATCTACGCCGGCAACGCACTGGCGGCCTCCGGTCTGGCCCTGATGGTGTGGGACCAGGTCGAGCGCGCGCCCTTCGTCGCCTGGCTGGGCGTGCTGGCGCTGCTGACCGCCGGCCGCATGGCATTGGTCGGCCTGTGGCGCCGGCAGCGCGGGCAGATTGTGCATCCGGCGCGATGGGCCAACGCCTTCGCGGCAGGTGCCGGTCTGTCGGGTCTGCTCTGGGGCGTCATGGGCGGGCTGTTCTCCGGGCCGGACCCCTTGCAGATGGCCTCGGTGGGTGTGGTGCTGGCCGGACTGGTGTCGGCGTCGGTGTCCTCGCTGTCGGTCTATTACCCGGCGTACGCGGTGTTTGCGCTGCCCGCCATCCTGCCGATCGCATTCCGCTGCCTGCAGTCGGACGACGGTTTCATGCGCGGCTTTGCGCTCATTTCCATCGGCTTCGTCGTCATCTGCCTCATCTTCGCCTGGCTGAACAACCGCTCGATCCGCGCTGCCATCCTGCTCCGTTTCGAGAACCTCGAACTGCTGCGCGAGGTGTCGGCGCAACGCGAACAGGCCACTGCCGCGCGCGAACAGGCGGAACAGGCGAACGCGGCCAAGACCCGCTTCCTGGCGGCAGCCAGCCATGATCTGCGCCAGCCGTTGCAGGCGCTGTCTCTGTTCATCGACGCCCAGGCGCATCATCAGGACGCGGCGGCGATGCAGCAGCTCAATGGCCGCATGCGCGAAGCGGCCGACAACATGGGTCTGCTGCTCGACAATCTGCTCGACTACGCGCGCATCGAAACCGGCGCGCTCAGCCCGCAGTGCGCATCGGTGCCCCTCACCGCCTGTTTCGCCCGGCTGCAGAGCGAATTTGCGCCGATCGCCGCCGAGCGCGGACTGGCGCTGCGCTTCCGGCCGACACCGCTCCACGGCGTGACCGATGCGGCGCTGTTCGAGCACATCCTGCGCAATCTGGTCGGCAATGCGTTGCGCTATACGGAAAAGGGCGGCGTGCTGGTGGCCTGCCGCAGACGGGGCGACAGCCTGGTGGTCGAGGTGCGCGACAGCGGCATCGGCATTCCGGCGGCCAGCCTCGGCGACGTGTTCAAGGAGTTCTACCAGCTTGCCAATCCGGAGCGCGACCGGCGCAAGGGGCTGGGCCTCGGCCTGTCCATTGTCGACGGGCTGGCGCGCGCACTGTCGCATCCGGTGAGCGTGCGGTCACAGCCGGGCCGCGGATCGGTGTTCTCGATCACGCTGCCGCGCGGCGAAGCGCCGCCGCCGGTGCTGCCGGTGGTGGCGGTGACCGCCGCGCAGAGGCTGAGCGGTCGTCGCGTGCTGGTGATCGACAACGAGGCGGACATCCGCGAGGCGCTGGCCGCGCTGATGCGGTCCTGGGGTGTCGGCGTGATGCTTGCGGAAAGCGCCGCCGCCGCCATTGCGCTGGACGGCCCGGCACCGGATGCCATCCTGGCCGACTTCAGGCTGCATGGCGGCCACACCGGCATCGACGCCATCGCCGCACTGCGCGCGCATCACCGGTGCGACATACCGGCCGCACTGATCACCGGCGACACCGACCCGGCGCGGACGCGCGAGGCGAGGGCGGCCGGCTTCGCGCTGCTGCAGAAGCCGACGCCGGCGCACCGGTTGGCCGCCTTGCTGGACTATCTGCTCGAACCGGCGGCGTGACGCGCGCCACGCACGCGATGCGGTCGGTACCGGTGTGCGGGCTGCAGTGCTACAGGTGTACGATTTTTTCGTCCGGCGCAATCGCCAGAATCGGTCATCCCCCGACAGACCGTTTCCATGTTGCGCATCGCCCGCTCCGCCTCCGCCGTTCTGATCCTGCTGCTGTCGTCTGCCGCGTTCGCGCAGCAGGCGGATGTCGATCGCGCCATCCGTGAATCGCAGCGCCTGCTGCTGGAGGAGCAGCAGCGCCAGGCGCGCGAGCGCGAAGACCTGGAGCGTCGCCGGCCGCGCAGCGAAGGCGCCGATCTGCAGCCGGAGCCGGCTCGGCCGGCTGCCGCCGGGGGCTGCTTCGCGATACGCAGCGTGCAGCTCGACGGCGCCACGCTGCTGGACGAGGCCGACCGTGCCCGACTGACCGCGGCCGGTATCGGCGACTGCATCAGCCTGGCGCAGATCAACGCGGTGATGCAGGCGATCACCAATCACTATGTGGTGCGCGGCTACACCACCACGCGGGTGTATCTGCCGGAACAGGATCTGGGCTCCGGCACGCTGAAGCTGCTGGTGCTGGAGGGCCTGATCGAACAGTTCAGGCTGGACGGCGAGGGCGTGCATCTGGGAACCGCCTTTCCGGGCCTGAGCGGCCGCGTATTCAATCTGCGCGACATCGAACAGGGACTGGACCAGATCAACCGGCTGCGTTCGAACAGCGCAACGATGGACATCGAACCGGGCGGCGTGGCCGGCGCCTCGACCATCGTCGTGCGCAACCGGCCGCGCAAACGCTGGTCGGTCAATCTGGCGGCGGACAACACCGGTTCGCAGTCGACCGGGCGCGAGCTGGCCTCCGCCGCGCTGGCCGTGGACAACCCGCTGGGTCTCAACGATTTCCTGAACCTGTCCGGCCGGCTCAACACCGACGCCGATCACGACGACCGGCTGTCGCAGTCGGTGTCCATGCTGTACTCGATTCCCTGGGGCTACTGGACCTTCACCGGCACGGTCAGCGAGTTCGACTACGCAAGCCGGGTGCGTGGCGCGGTCACCACCTTCAATACCTCGGGCACCTCGACCACCTACGGCCTGCGCGCGGACCGTGTGCTGTTCCGTGACCGCAACAGCAAGCTGTCGGCCTTCGGCAATCTTGCGTTCAAGGATGCGCGCAACGCGCTCAACGGCAGCCGCATCGCCGCCAGTTCGCGCCAGCTCGCCACGCTGGACCTCGGCGTGTCGGCGTCCACCGTGGTCGCGGGCCTGCTGCTGTCCGGCGACATCGCCTGGGTGCAGGGCCTGGACGCCTTCGGCGCGCTGAAGGATGCGGCGGCACAGGACAGCGATGCGCCGCGTGCACAGTTCGACAAGATCGTGCTGAATGCGTCGGCCTCGGCCTCGCTGCCGGTCGGCCGGCAGACGCTGTCGCTGTCGTCCTCGCTGTCAGCCCAGCGCGCCACCGACACGCTGTACGGCACCGAACAGTTCTTCATCGGCGGCCCGTTCTCGGTGCGCGGTTTCCGCCGCTACAGCATCGCCGGCGATTCCGGCTGGTGGCTGCGCAACGAGGCCGCACTCCCGCTGCAGTTCGGTGACACCCGGCTGCGCCCCTTCGTCGGCTGGGACATCGGCCACATTCGCGCCGACGCGGTCGGCGACGGCGGCACGCTGGCCGGCGTCACGGTCGGCGTCGGTGTCAATCGCGGCCCGCTGGCCGCCCAGCTCGCCCTGTCGGCGCCCACCGTGCTGCCCAGCCGGCTCGGCAGCCACGACAGCTACGCCCATTTCCGTGTTTCGGTGGATTTCTGATCATGATCCGCACACTCACCCCCTTTGCCGCCGTTACGCCCGCCCGCCGCACGATCGCCCGCGTGCTGATACTGGTGATGAGCCTGCCCTCGGTACCGGCCTTTTCCGCACCGCCGGTGGCGGCGGACAACCGTACCCAGGTCGAGCTGACGCCGAACGGCGTGCCGCTGGTCGACATCGCGCGCGCCAACGCAGCTGGCGTGTCGCACAACCGCTACCAGAGCTTCGACGTCGACCGTCAGGGCCTCATCCTGAACAACTCGACCGAGGTGCAGCGTTCGCTGCTGGCAGGCACCGTGCGCGAGAACGCCAACCTGCAGGGCCGTGCAGCCACCGTCATCCTGAACGAGGTGGTATCGGCCAACCGCTCGCAGCTGAACGGCTACATCGAAATCCACGGTCGCGCCGCCGAGCTGGTGATCGCCAATCCGTACGGCATCACCTGCAATGGCTGCGGCTTCATCAACACGCCGCGGGTGACGCTGAGCACCGGTCTGCCCAGCTTCGAACAGGACGGGCGACTGGGCGGCTTCGAGGTGCGCCAGGGCGACATCCTGGTCGGCGCCGACGGCCTGGACGCCAGCGAGGCGGCCTATTTCGACCTGCTCACCCGTTCGCTGCGGGTGGATGGCCCGATCTGGGCGCAGGCGCTGGCGGCCACCACTGGCCGCTTCGACCAGACCTATGCCGGCCGCGTCACCACCGTCGACAGTTCCGTGTCGTCGGACGTGCCGCCCACCGTATCGATCGACGTCGCCGCGCTCGGCGGCATGTACGCCAACCGCATCCGCCTGATGTCCACCGAACGCGGTGTCGGCGTGACAGCGCGTGGCGACATGGCCGCCACCGTGGATGACGTGGTGATCGACGCCGCCGGCCGTCTCACGCTGAGCGGGCGCATCAGCGCTACGCGCGACATCGCGGCGCAGGCGGCCGGGCCGGTGACGACCGGGCGCAGCGGCGCCAGTGGCAGCGACGCCTTCGTGTTCGCCGGTCGCGCGCTGGACATCGCCAGCGACGAGGCGCTTGAACTTGACGACGGCCTGCTGGGCGGCGAGGCGTCGATGGCGCTGAGCGGCACGCAACTGGACGATGCCGGCGGGAACGACGCCGACCGCTACAGCGGCGGTGACATCCGGGTAACGGTTGCGGGGTCGGCCACGCTGGATGCGGCGCGCTGGGACGCGGGTGCGGGTTTTGCGCTGCAGGCCGGTGATGCGCTGCGGCTTGGTCAGGCCCAGCTCACCAGCCGCGGCAGCGGCAGCGCACTCGCGCTGGGCGCAGCGACCGTGGACCTGTCGGCGTCACGCCTGCGCGCAGTGAATGACGTGACCGTCGCGGCGGACGACACGCTGACGCTTGCCGCCAGCAGTGAAGCCGGTGTTGCGGCCGGCCGGGACGTGAGCCTGTCCGCCGGTACGGCGATCACGCTATACGGCGGCGTCGAGGCCGGCCGGGATATCCGCATCGACACCGCCTCGCTGACCGGACGCACCGCGTCCTGGCTGTATGCCGAGCGCGATCTGACGGTCGCGGCGACCGCTGCAGTGCAGCAGGCCGGCGCGCAGTGGTCGGCCGGCGATATCGCACGGCTGCGCGCGCAGACGCTGGATTTCGCCGGCGAAACCGTGGCGGGGGTGGTCGATGCCGATGCGCTGTCCACGCTCACGCTGGGGGCCGATGCGCTCCTGTATGGCGTCGACGACATTGCGCTGGCCGCTGACAGCCTGATCCTGTTGGGCGGTACCGTCTATGCCGAGCGGGACGCCGCACTGACCGGCCGCAGCGTATTCAACGACTCGGCAGCGGGTCTGCGCGTGGCCGGTCGGGCGATGGCCCTGTCCGCCGGCCAGGATCTGGTGCTCGCCGCCGGTCAGCGCTACGACGCCGGCGCAAGCCTGAGCGTCAGCGCAGGCCGCGACCTGGTGCTGGGCGGATCGGCCGACCCGGACAGCGACGGCGTGCTGCTGTCATCCGGCGGAGCTATCACCCTGTCCGCCGGGCGCGACCTCACGGTGGCGCGCAACGGCGTCGCAGTGAGCGACGGCGATCTGCTGGCCGATGCGGCGCGCCGGCTGGTGCTGGCGCCCCACGACTCGACCGCGGGCGTGCAGAACTACGCGCTGGGTGCCGGCGGCAACGCGGTGCTGCGCTTCACCGAACTGGGTCAGGACGAAATCTTCGCCGGCGCCGTGGCGGTCGGCGGCGACCTGCAGTTCGTGCAGCGCGCCGCCGGGCGCGGCATGACCTTCCTGCGCTTCGCCAACGGATCGCGGCTGGACGTCGGCGGCACGGTGCGCGCGGAGCGCGACGACTTCAATTCGGGCAGCGCCTTCGAAATCTATCTGGACGCCGGCGCAACCTGGATCGCCAACGCCTTCGATCTCGAACTGGCCCGACTGGATATCCAGAGCGGCGCGGTGTTCCGTGGCGGCAGTGGCCAGTCCACGCTCCGGCTGAACCAGCTCTGCTCGACCGGCATCTTCAGCGCCGACTGCACCCAGTTCGCCGGCACGCTGACCGGCAGCGCCCGCACCCAGCTCGACATCTACGGTGATTTCGTCAACGCCGGTCGCATCAGCAATGCCGAGGTGGGCGATCCGGCAGCCGGCTCCAGCCTCGCCATCTCGACCTACGGCAGCTTCACCAATACCGCGGCCGGTTTCGTCGGCGGCTCGGACCGGCTGTCCGTCACGGTGGGCGACAGTGCGACGCTGCGCAACGACGGGCTGATGTACAGCTCCGGCAACATGACGCTGACCGGCGGCAGCAGCGCCCTCATCGTCAATGGCGCAGGCGCCACGCTGCTGATGGGTAGCGCGCGGGCCGGCACCGCCGACAACCAGTCGCTGATCGGCGGGCTGGATGCGGCGGCCGCGACCCGCACCTTCCGCAACCACGGCAAGGTGGAAGCGGTGGGACAGCATCTGCTGATCCAGGTCGGCAGCTTCATCAACGCCTTCGAGACCCGGCCCGCGACCGATTTCGTCTTCATCGGTGAAACCTGGCAGATCTGTCCGGACCGCCTCGCCAACTGCCGCTTCACCGGCAACGCCTACGCCGATCCGGCCACCGTGTTCTATCGCCGTCCAGTCGAAACGGGCAGTCCGCTGAGCGAGAGCGCAAGCTGGGACCGCGACGACCAGATAGGCTGGAACGCAGACCTTCGCGGCGACCGGTCCAATCAGGACTCCGGCTTCTTCCCGGTGTACAACAACAACCAGGAGGACTACTACGCCGGTCAGAAGGCCTATTTCCTGCAGGACCTGGGCGAGGTCAGGCAGGACTGGTATGTCGTGCATCGTTACGAGGAGCGTCTGCGCGACCCGGCCGCGGTCGCCGCGGCCACGCCGTCGATCACGGTCGAGTCCGGCGATCTGACGATACGCACCGATGCCGGCCGCAACGAAGCCGGCCTGCTCAGCAGTACCGACACGCTTACCATCGCCGGGCTGAGCAATGCCGCGGTCAGCAGCTTCAGCAACACGTCGCTGGAAATGGCGACCCAGACCTATCGCAGGGAGGTGATCCGCAAGTACACCTGCCATACCGACGGACTGGCTGGCAGCGTCTGCGACAAGCTGAACTGGCTCGGCAAGTCGTCCTACCTGACCGGCTATACCGATACCGACTGGACGGGTTTCGTGCGTCTCGGCGACGCCTTCGGCCCCGGGGTGAGCGGTACGGTCAAGGCACGCACGCTGGTCGCCAGCGTGGGCAATTTCACCAATACCGGCACCGGCGGCGGCATTTCCGCCGCGTCGCCGGTCATCGATGGCGCCATCGGCGCGCGCGGACTCGACGCGCCGGATCGTCAGCAGGTGCAGGCCAGCGGGCCGGCGCAGTCCTCGCTGCAGCTGCCCACCGGCGCCAACGGTCGCTACGTCCAGGCCAGCGACCCGTCCGCCGGCTATCTGGTGGAAACCAATCCGCTGCTCGTTTCCTTCGACAACCCCTATCTGGGTTCCGACTACCTGATGGCGCAGCTCGGCCTGCAGCCGGAGAACTACCTGCTGCGTTTCGGCGACGCCGCCTACGAGGCGCGGCTCATACGCGAGCAGGTGCAGGCGCAGACCGGCGCGGCACTGCTGCGCACCGCCTACAGCGACTACGAACAGCAGGCCATGCTGATGGACAGTGCGGTGGCCGAGGCGAAGCGGCTGCAGCTCAACCTCGGCACCGCGCTGACCGCCGAACAGATCGCCTCGCTGAAGCAGGACATCGTGTGGATGGTGGCGACCGAGGTGGCCGGCAAGACCGTGCTGGTGCCGGTGGTCTATCTGACCGACGCCACCCGCGCCGCGGGCAGCACCAGCCAGGTGCTGGCCGAGCGCGCGATGATCACTGCCGACAGCTTCACCAACCGCGGCGGCGAGATCAACGCGAATGCGCGGCTGCAGGTGGTGTCGCGCGGCGATCTGAACAATATCGGCGGCCTGATCGGCGGCGGCAACGTGTCGCTGAAATCGCTGACCGGCAACATCAACAACATCACCGAAACCAAGCGCATCGGCGACAGCCGCAACTACTACACGGTGGCGGGCCCGCGTGGCGGCATCGTGGCCAGTGGCAGCCTGCTGCTCAACGCCAGTCAGGACATCAACATCACCGGTGCCGACGTGGTGGCCGATGGCGCCGCCGCGCTGGTGGCCGGCCGCGACGTGAACGTGAGCGCGCTGGTGCTGGAAACCCGGATGGAACACGCCACCGAGGGTCGCGGCGTGCTGAGCCGTACCGCGAACAGCGAAAGGGTGACTACGCAGTCCGCAAGCGGTGCGCGGGTGATGGGTGGGCAGGGCGTGCTGCTGGACGCCGGTCGCAATGTCGACGTGCTCGGTTCCGACATCGATGGCGGCGAGGGCGTGGCCGCGCTGCGTGCGCGCGAGGGCGACGTGAACATCCGCAGCATCGCGCTGCAGAGCAGCGCGTCCGGCAGCAGTGAGCGCGAAGGCTTCTTCGCCGAAGCGACGTCCAACAGCACCTCGGATGCGCGCAAGGGCACGCCGTTCTCGGCGTCGGGATTCAGCGGCTATGAAAAGAGCACCAGCTCGTTCGAAAGCAGCAGCACCGCGAATGCCGGCAGCCGGGTCGGCGGCAAGGGGGTGGCGGTGCTGGCCACGAAGGGCTCGGTCACGCTGCAGGGCTCGGACATCGAGGCGGGCGAGGACGGTGCGCTGATTTCCGCCGGCAAGGACGTGAACATCATTGCCGCCTACGACAGCACGCAGTCGAGGTCGTCGTCGGAACAGCACCGCTTCGGCATTTCGGCCGACGCCAGTACCGAAGGCGTGATGGGCGGTCTGAAGACCCAGGGCGGCACGCTGCAGACGGAGGACAGCAGCCGCACCGCGCAGACCAGCTCCATCACCTCGGCCGGCGGCATTTCGGTGACGGCGGGCGGCACGCTGAAGCGCGAGGGCGCGCAGTTCAATGCCAAGGGCGACATCAGCTTCGAAGCCGACCGCATCGAGGACATCGCGGCACGCAACGAAACGTCGAGCAGCCAGACCGGACGTACCTACGAGGCCGGCATATCCGCCGGCGTGACCACGGGCCTCGGCGGTACCGTTGCCGGCATCGCCAGCGGCGACGTCCGGCAGGTGAACATTTCGTCGCCGCAGTCGCAGGTGGTGATCGGCGGCTCCGGCTCCAGCTTCTCGGGCAGCGAGGGCAGCAGCAGCGCGGTGGTGAGTCAGATCCGTGCCGGCGGCAACGTCAGCGTGCGCGCGAGCAAGGATGTGGTCGAGGAGGGCACGCGCTACAGCGCCGGCGGCGACATCGACATCGCGGCGCAGTCCTACGAGAACCGCGCCGCGGCCAACACCCGGCGCGCAGCCAGCGATACGTCGAGCGCCAACTCATCGCTGACCGTGGCGGTGAATGCGGCGTCCGAGGCCAGCGCTACGCTGACCGCGGCAGGCGCCAACGAGAAGGAGAACTCCGCGTCGTCGCAGGCGGTGGTCGGCGGTTTCGACGCCGGCCGCAACGTGAGCATCCGCACCGACAAGGACCTGCGGCTGGAGGGCTCGGGCGTCAAGGCCGGCGGCAGCGTGTCGCTGGCGGCCGGCGGCGACCTGAAGCTGGATCAGGCCAACGACACGCGCAGCGCGTCGTCGTCCAGCACGTCCGGTGGCGCCACCGTGTCGGTCAGCGCCTGTCTCGACCTCACCTGTGTCGGCGGCAGCGTGGCGGCCAACGCCCGCACCGGCGACGGCCAGGAAAGCAGCCGCAGCGGCCGCGGGGTGAACATCCAGTCCGGCGGCGCCACGTCGCTGTCGGCCGGCAATGACATGACGCTGCAGGGCACCAACGTGAGGGCCGGTGGCGATATCGCGCTGGCCGCCGGCGGCGACATCGACTTCCAGGCGCTGTCGAGCAGCACCTCGCGCACCGGTCGTGTCGATGGTGCGGGCGTGCAGGCAGGCCTGAACGTCGGCAAGAGCATGAATCTGGCGAAGGACGGCGGCGGCAGCGCATCGGTCGATTTCGAGCGGGTGCGCGAGAACGAGAGCACGGATACCCGCCGCGGCGGCACGCTGCAGTCCGGCGGTCAGCTGTCCATCACCAGCGGTGGCGACACCCGGCTGGAAGGCACCCAGGCTTCGGCCCGCAGCGCGCGGGTGAATGTGGGCGGCAATCTGCTGATGGAGTCCGCGCAGAGCACAGAGAAGGAGGACACCAAGAACGTCGCCGGCGGCCTGTCGGTATCCGGTGGCCGCAACGTCGGCAGCGGCACCGGCGACGCCGCCGGGGCAGGCGGCAATGCGGCGGCCTCGGGCGGTGGTGGCAAGTCCTTCGGCTTCAGCGCGAACGCCGACGTCGATCTGCGCGACAAGGACAACCTGACCAACCAGAACGCACTGATCCAGACCACCGGCGGCACCGAACTGAACGTGGCCGGCAACGCCACGCTGGCCGGAGCCAATATCCGTGCCGGCGGCGGTGTGAGCGGCGAGATCGGCGGCAAGCTCACGGTGGAAACCCGTACCGATCGGGTGAAGGAAAGCGCGACCCGTGTCGATGCCTACGTCGGCCTGTCATCGGTCAATATCGGCGGCGACAAGAAGAGCGATGGCGACGCGCCGAAGATGAACGCCGGCGACCGTTTCGACCGTACCCAGGGCAAGGCGATCGACGCGCTGAACCACGCAGGCAGCACCGGCCTCATGCTGAAGGCGGAGTCGTCCGGCACGGACAGTCAGACCGTGAGTCAGCGCAGTGGCATCGACGGCGGTGCGGTCGGCCTCGGCGGGCTGACGGTGAAGCAGGGCGCGAATTTCGTCAGCGCCGCGCCCGGCAGCGACGGCATGAAGATCGAAGGCACCGTCACCCGCAGCGAGGTGACGACCTACACCCGCAACGCGCCCACGGTGGCTATCGACGTGCGCGGCACGGTGGCCAGTGCGCTTGGTTCGGACGAAGCGCAGGGCGGCACCATCAGCGGCAATCTGGTCAAGGGCTCCAACATCTTCCGCGACCCCGACAACATGGTCGTCCGCAACCGCGTGTCCGGGAGGGAGGATGCGCCGGACACGCCGAGCACGCCGATCGCCCGGCGAGCGGTTGACGACCTGCCGCCGGGCGGCGTGCGCCGCAAGGACCCGGAGCCGCTGCCGGCGCCGCCCCCACTGAAAGCCCCTCCGGCCGATGATGCGCCCACGGTACGCCTGCGTGCCGCTGCAGTGAGCGAAGGCAGCGGGCCGCGTGTGCGGGTCGGCGACGAGGGGGCGCCTGCGGTCCGACCGCGGGCGGACGCCGACGCGCCGCCGGTGCTGCGGCCGGTACAGGCCGCCGACGGTCCGCAGGTCGCTGTGCGGCCGCGTACCGGTTCCGGTGGGGATGGCGATGTCGCGGCACCGCGGCGCGGCAGTACCGCAGGTGGTGACGACGTGGCCGGCGGCACCCCGCGCAGGCCCTCGGCCGGAGACAGCGATGCGGCCGTGCGGCCGCGTGCGGGCAGCGGTGAGGCGGAGGGGGGCGACGGGAATGTCCGTCGTCCGGTGGTCAGCGGCGACGACCCGGCGGTGCGACCGCGCGCCGGCAGCGATCGCGAGCCGGTGGTGCAGCCCGGCCGCGAAACCGGCGGCAATCCGGACGGGGTGGCCGCGCGCCGGCCTTCGACCGGCGACAGCGAAACCGGCGTGCGGGCGCGTACGCCTTCGTCTGCCGGTGACGGCCAGGCCGAGGGCGAACGCCTCGCGCTGCTGCCGTCCGGCTATTCGACCGTGACGTCCGGCTACGACCCGGTGTCGGGCTACGATCCGGTGTCGGGCTACGACCCGGTGTCCGGCTATGACCCGGTGTCCGGCTATGACCCCGCGGACGGCAACCGGAGCGGCGTGCGACCGCCTTCGGTCGGCGCTGCTGACGCACCGGCACGACCGCGTGCCGGATCGTCCGCCGACGGCGAGCGCATCGCATACGCCGACGTGTCGTACGACCGCGTCCGTCAGGTCGCCAGCGACGGCGACACGAGCACCTACGCCGACGTGAGCTATGATGGCAACGATCCCTATACCGCGGTCGATGCGCTGTACGGTGGAGCGGCCGGTGCTGCGCCGATTGCAGGCATGTCCGAGGCGCAGCTGCGATCCGAGCGGGTCGAGCCCACCTTCCTGCCGCCGCGTACGCTGGCCAATCAACTGCAGGTGCGCGAACTGCCGGTCGAGTTCCGCGGTGAGCAGGACGGACTGGCGGAAAAGCAGGTCAAGGTCGACCGCAAGGTCGTGTATTTCAGCGACGACGATCGCCGCCTGCTCGAACTGGCCGTCGATCCGCAGACCGGACAGCTCTACCGCGCGATGGACCCCTCACGCACACCGGTGAATCTGGTGGGACAGAACAAGGTGATGCCCATCTTCGTGATGGATGCGCAGGGGCGCATCTACGCCTATCCCGAGCCGAAGAGCGGAGAAATCCATCATTCCAGCCTGGCAGCGGGGCAACCGGTGGCCCTGGCCGGCCAGCTCGTGATCAAGGACGGTTACATCACGCACATCGACAACATGAGCGGTCACTACCAGCCAACCCTCGAACAGCTGAGCCGGGCCCGCGCCTTCCTCGGCGAAAAGCTGGGCGCCAATCTCGACAACGCCGCACGAGTGGGCGTCAAGGAGACGTGGGTGCGTGATGCGACGACCGGTCAGTTGAAGCGCTCGGTCAGAATGGTCGATCTGGATCGCGACGCGGACCCGCAGGGCGGTGCCCATCTGCCGCCGGAGAACCCGCTCGATCCGCGCGCGCAGAGCGGTGCGTCGCGACCAGTCGGCACGCCGCGTCGGCGCAACCGCCCGCTGCATCGGCCGGAGCGGGGTCATCGTTCGAGCCGCCGCCGCCGGGTCTGCGCGGTGCGCAGACCGCGCCCGGGTGCCATCGCGTTGCGCGCATGAGGCGGGCGGCACCCTGAGCGCGGGTGCGCGAGCGACGCCCGACAGGGCAGAAAAACGGGGCAGCGCGCGCTGCCCCGTGTCGTTTACGGACGATCCCGACCGTCGTGGCTGGGAAGATCGCCTGAGCCGATTTTTTTTCACGGACCTGTTTTAAACATACACGAATGTATGTTTATAATCCGATCACGAACAAGAGCACCCGGATAGCGGGTGCCCCACAGACGCGCGGCGAGACCGCGCCCGATTTCCGGGAACGATCATGATGACAAGGGCAGATTTCATTCGGCGCACGGGCGTGCTGTCGGCGACGGTGCTTGCACTGGCACTCGCTGCTTGCGGCAAGGACGAAGGCAGCGGACACGCCAATGGCGGCATGCCGCCGGCTGCGGTGAAGGTGCTCACCGTGACGCCGCAGGAAGTGCCGGTGCATTACGACTACGTCGGCCAGGTGGCCGGTTCGCGCGAGATCGAGGTGCGGGCGCGGGTGACCGGCATCGTCGAGAAGCGGCTGTACGAGGAAGGCCAGCGCATCAAGGAAGGGCAGGTGATGTACCGGCTCGATGCTGCGCCCTACCGCGCGCGCGTCGCTTCAGCAGATGCCCAGCTTGATCAGGCAAAGGCGCAGCTGGCGCAGGCCGAGCGCGAATACGCGCGGGTGAAGCCGCTGGCGGAGGCCGAGGCGGCCAGCCGCAAGGAAGCCGACGACGCGCAATCGACGCGCGATCTGGCGCGTGCAGCGGTCAAGGCAGCCGAGGCGCAACTGCAGCAGGCGCAGATCGATCTGAGTTACACCGACGTGCGTGCGCCGCTGGGCGGCGTCGCCGGCCGCGCGCTGAAGGTCGAGGGCAGCCTTGCCGTGGCCGGTGCCGACAGCCTGCTCACCACGCTGGCGCAGACCGATCCGGCCTATGTGAACTTCGGCGTCGGTGAAGTGGAATACCTGCGCACGCGCGACGAAATCGCGCGCGGCGCGCTGAAGCTCGATCCGCAAGGCTTCCTGGTCAAGCTCAGGGGTTCGGACGGCAGCGACTTCCCGCGCAGCGGCCGGCTCGGCTTCCAGGACTACAAGGCAGACACCAGCACCGGCGCCTTCGCGCTGCGTGCCACTTTCGACAACAAGGACGGCAAGCTGTCGCCCGGCCAGTTCGTGCGCGTGCTGCTGTCCGGCGCCACCCGGCCGGACGCGATCGCGGTGCCGCAGCGCGCCGTGCTCGACAGCCCGAACGGCAAGTTCGTATACGTGATCGCCGAAGCCGAAGGCAAGACGCTGGCGCAGCCGCGACCGGTCAAGCTCGGTGAATGGGCGCAGCTCGGTGGCGAACTGGGCAATGCCTGGGTGATCCGCGAGGGCCTGAAGGCGGGTGAGCGCGTCATCGTCGACGGAATGGCGCGCATCTTCGTGCCCGGCTCGCCGGTGCGCATTGACGACGGCTCCGCGCCGGCACAGCCGCCGGCAGGTGCTGCGGCACCGGCCGCGCAGTAAGGAGCCGCCATGTTTTCGCGCTTCTTCATAGACAGGCCGATCTTTGCCTTCGTCATTTCCATCCTGCTGGTGCTGGCCGGCCTGGCCGCCATGCGCACGCTGCCGATCGCGCAGTACCCGGAAATCGCCCCGCCCGAAGTGATGGTGCGCGCGGTGTACCCGGGCGCGTCCGCCGAAACCATCGCGCAGACCGTGGCCGCACCGCTGGAAAGCGTCATCACCGGTGTCGAGGGCATGATGTACATGCGCTCGACCTCGACCTCGAATGGCGTGGTCGAAATCTACGCCACCTTCGAAATCGGCACCGACCCCGACAAGGCGGCGGTGAACGTGAACAACCGCGTCAAGCAGGCCGACGCGCGTCTGCCGGAAGAAGTGCGCCGGCAGGGCGTGGTGGTCGAGAAGGGTTCGTCCGCCTTCCTGGCGGTGATGGCCTTCTACTCGCCGGATGGCACGCACGAACAGCTCTACACGTCGAACTACGTGACGCTGAACGTGCTCGACAACATCAAGAAGATTCCGGGCACGACCAATGTGCAGATCTTCGGCGCCAAGGACTACGCCATGCGCATCTGGGTACGCCCGGACCGCATGACCCAGCTCGGCGTCACGGTGCCCGAGATCGCCGGTGCGCTGCGCGAGCAGAACGCGCAGTTCGCCGCCGGCAAGATCGGCCAGTCGCCGACCGGCGGCGGCCAGGACATGGTCTACACCATCACCACCAAGGGCCGCCTGTCCACGGTCGAGGAATTCGAGAACATCATCCTGCGCTCGAACGCCGATGGCACCAAGCTGCGCCTGCGCGACGTCGCGCGCGTCGAACTGGGTTCCAAGGACAACGACTTCAACGGCACCTACAACGGCAAGCCGGCAGTGCTGATGGGCGTGTTCCTGCAGCCGGGCGCCAACGCGCTGGACGTGGCCAAGGAGGTGAAGGGCGCGGTGGCCGACATGGCGACCCGCTTCCCGCCCGGCATGACCTACGCCATTCCGTACGACACCACGCGCTTCGTCGAGGTGTCGATCAAGGAGGTGGTGAAGACGTTGGGCGAGGCGATGATCCTGGTGTTCATCGTCGTGTTCGTGTTCCTGCAGAACATCCGCGCCACGCTGATTCCGGTGCTGGCGGTGCCGGTGTCGCTGCTCGGCACCTTCGCTGGCCTGCATGTGCTCGGCTACTCGATCAACACGCTCACGCTGTTCGGCATGGTGCTGGCGATCGGCATCGTGGTCGATGATGCCATCGTCGTTCTGGAGAACGTCGAGCGCATCATGCACGAGCAGCGGTTGAGTGCTCGCGAAGCGGCGCTGAAGGCGATGCACGAGGTGACCGGCCCGGTCATTGCAATCGTGCTGGTGCTGACCGCGGTGTTCGTGCCGATCGCCTTCCTCGGCGGCCTGACCGGCGAGCTGTATCGCCAGTTCGCGGTGACCATCTCGATCGCCGTCGTGCTGTCCGGTCTGGTCGCGCTGACGATGACGCCTGCATTGTGCGTGGCGCTGCTGAAGAACGAGCACAAGAGCACGGCGCGCATCTTCGTGTGGTTCAACGACTGGTTCGCTCGCGTCACCCACCGCTACACCGGTGCGGTGACCTGGATGATCCGTCGCTCGGCGGTCGGCGTCGTGCTGTTCATCGGCATGGTGATCATCACCGCCGGCCTGTGGAGCAAGACGCCGGGTTCGCTGGTGCCGGACGAGGATCAGGGCTACTACATCGCGGCCATCTTCCTGCCGGACGGCGCGACGCTGGAGCGTACCGACAAGGTGGTGGCCGAGGTGATGAAGGCCATCCAGTCCAACCCCGCCAACGAGCACGTGATGGCCTTCGCCGGCATGGACTTCATCGGCGGCGGTTTCAAGAACAGCGCGGCCACCATCTTCGTCAGCCAGAAGCACTGGGATGAGCGGAACATGAGCACACAGCAGCTGGTGGGCGAACTGTTCGGCAAGACCGCAGGCATCAAGGAGGCGCTGGTGCTGGCCTTCAATCCGCCGGCCATCTTCGGCCTCGGCAACACCGGCGGCTTCGAGTTCTACCTGCAGAACCGCGGTGACGGCGGCACCAAGCGCCTGGTCGAGAACATGGGCGCGCTGGTCGGCGCCTCGCATCAGAGCACGGTGCTGGCCGGTGGCCTGCAGACCTTGTGGCGGCCGAACGCGCCGCAGCTCTACGTCGACGTCGACCGCGAACGCGCGAAGTCGCTGGGCATTCCGCTGGACGATGCGTTCACCACGCTGGCCGGCACGCTGGGCACCTTCTACGTGAACGACTTCAACAAGTTCGGTCGCGTCTGGCAGGTGCTGATGTCAGCCGAAAGCCAGTACCGCCGCACGCCGGAGGACATCGGCCGGCTTTACGTGAAGAACACGGCCGGCGACATGGTGCCGGTGTCGGCCTTCGCCAAGGTTGAGTACAGCTCCGGCCCGGACACGGTGGACCGCTACAACAACCTGCCTGCGGTCAAGCTGATGGGTCAGGCTGCACCGGGCTATTCGTCCGGCCAGGCCATCGCCGAGGTCGAGCGGCTGGTGAAGGATCTGCCGGGCGACATGAGCTACGAATGGACCGGCGCCGCCTTCCAGGAGAAGCGCGTGTCGAGTGCGGCCGCGCTGGCGCTGATCATGGCTGCGGTGATGGTGTTCCTCATTCTCGCCGCCCAGTACGAGAAGTGGTCGCTGCCGTTCTCGGTGCTGCTGGCCATGCCCTTCGGCATCTTCGGTGCGCTGGCGGCGGTGTGGCTGCGCGGCATGACCAACGACGTGTATTTCCAGATCGGTCTGGTGACGCTGCTCGGCCTGTCGGCCAAGAACGCCATCCTGATCGTCGAGTACGCGGTGCTGAAGCACCACGAAGGCTATCCGGTCGCCGCCGCGGCGATCGAGGCGGCCCGCCTGCGCCTGCGCCCCATCGTGATGACCTCGCTCGCCTTCATCCTCGGCGTGCTGCCGCTGGCCATCTCGACCGGCGCTGGCGCCGGCGCGCGGGTGTCGGTCGGTACCGGCGTCATCGGCGGCATGCTGGCCGCGACCTTCCTCGCCATCTTTTTCGTGCCGCTCTTCTACAAGCTCATCGTCGATCGCCGTCTGGCGACGCCTGAAGACGAGCTGAAGGTGCACAAGCCGGAGACGCCCCATGTCCACGCACATCATTGATCCGGCGCGCCGCACGCTGCTGTCGGCCGCGCTGGCCGCGGCCCTGCTGTCGGCCTGCGCACTGAACCCGAAGCCGACGCCGGAACTCGACTTGCCGGCGGTGACCGCGACCACGCCGGCCGAGATCGACCGCTGGTGGGAAAGCTTCCGCGACCCGGTGCTGGACGGTCTGATCGCCGAGGCGCTCGAACGCAACGACGACGTCGTGATCGCCGTGCAGCGCGTGCAGTCGTCGCGCGCCGCGCTCGATCTGGTGCGCATCAACCGCCTGCCGGACGCCAGCCTGTCGCTGTCCGGCTCGCGTCAGCAGTACAGCAACGAGCGGCCGATACCGGGCCGCTCACGCCAGTACAACACGGTGCTCGGCGGCATTTCGGCGTCCTACGAACTGGATCTGTTCGGTCGCCTGTCCGGTCAGCGCGACGTCGCGCGCCAGCAACTGGCGGCCAGCCGCTACGCGCTCGAAGGCCTGCGCGCATCGGTGACGGCGCAGGTGGCGCGCGCCTATTTCAGCCTGCGTGCGCTCGACGCCGACGAAGCGCTGCTGTCGCAGACGCTGGCGACGCGCGAAGCCGCTCTGGCGCTGCGCGAGAAGCAGTTCGCCGGCGGCGCCATCAGTCGCTACGACCTGGAAATCTCGCGCTCGGAACGCGCCAGCGTGGCGGCTGCTCTGGCCACCACGCGCAGCAGCCGCGAACAGGCCGAAACGGCGCTTGCCGTGCTGCTCGGCCGCTCGCCGCGCGAACTGGTCGAAAGGATTCCGGATCGCGGTCTGGCGCTGTCCACGCTCGCCGTGCAGCCGGAAATTCCGGCTGGACTCAGTTCCGATCTGCTGGCGCGTCGCGCCGACGTGCGCGCGGCCGAGGCCAATCTGGCGGCGGCCAGCCTGAGCGTCGAAGTGGCGCGCACGCAGTGGTTCCCGACCATATCGCTGACGGCCGGCCTGGGCGGTGAAAGTGCGGCGCTGGGCAGCCTGCTGTCGTCGTCCGCCCGCACCTGGAACATCGGTGCAGCGATCGCGCAGCCGCTGGTCGGCCTGCTCAGCACGCGCGCCATCGTTGCGCAGTCCGAAGCCGAACGCGCGCAGATCGCGCAGACCTATCAGCAGGCGGCCCGTCAGGCTTATGCCGACGCGCTGAGCGCGCTGTCCGCCGCACGCGGCGCGCGTGAGGCGATGGACGAGACGCTGACGCTGTACGACGCCACGACCAAGGCACGCGACCTCGCCGAGAAAAACTACGAAGCCGGCCGCGCGGGTCGCATCGTGCTGCTCGATGCCGAGCGCGAAAAGCTGTCGGCCGAGCGCCAGCTCATCGCTACCCGGCTCGACCGCGTGACTGCGCTGGTCAACACCTACCAGGCGCTGGGCGGTGGCTGGTCCGGCCGCATCGAGAGCGGTGGCGACGACGAGAAGCTGGAGAACGTCCCCACTGCCTCACGCTGAAGAATTCCTTTCCTCCTCCTAGGAATTTGCGCGCGGGCTTGTCCCGCGCTTTTTTTTGCCGAAACGGTCAGGGCCTCCCGCCGGTCTGGCTGATGGCGCCTCAGGCGGCCATCACCGTCTGCAGAGGAGGTTCGCTGACCGCTTCCACCGCCGCCAGAAATTCCGCCCCCCAGCGCACGATGTCGTTGTGCTGGACGATGGCGAACAGTTCGCGCAGCCGGGACTCGGCTTCGGCGCGGTGGATGTTCAGCGCGTACAGGCATTTGTCGCGCAGGTCGTTGCGGTCGTGCGGATTGGTCAGTATGGCGCCGTGCAACTCTGCTGCTGCGCCGGCGAACTCCGACAGCACCAGCACGCCACCGCCCTGTATCAGCCCCTGGGTGGCGACATACTCCTTCGACACGAGATTGAGCCCGTCGCGCAGCGGCGTGATCCACATGACGTCGGCGATGGCGTAGTAGGCCACCAGTTCGGCGAACGGGATGGGGCGGAAGAAGAACTGCACCGGCGTCCAGCCGACGCGCGAAAAGTGTCCGTTGATGCGGCCGACCGCCTGTTCGATCTGCGTCTGCAGCGTGTCGTAGATGGTCATTTCGCTCGCTGCGGGCACGCATACGGCGATCAGCGTCACCTTCTGCCGCAGTTCCTCGTTCTGTTCGAGCAGCTGTTCGAAGGCGAGCAGCTTCTCCAGCGTGCCCTTGGTGTAGTCCAGCCGTTCGACCGACAGGATGACGCGCTGCCCCGACATCTCGCGGCGCAGACGGTCCATCAGGCGCGCGCTCTGCGTGTCGGCGAGAATGCGGCCGATGCGTCCGACATCAAGGCCGACCGGGTGTGCGCCGACGCCGATGCGCCGGCCGTGCACCTCGATTGCTGTCGTCATTTCGTCGAGCCCGACCGCGCAACCGTAGGTGAGGAAGCGCGGTGCGCAGTTCTTCGTTTCGAGCACGCGCAGCGGCGCCACACCGCGCGCGACGTCGACGAAGTTCTCCGCCTGGCGCGGAATGTGGAAGCCGATGTAGTCGCACTGCAGCAGGCTGCCGACGATGTCGCGCCGCCATGGCATCACGTTGAACACGTCGGCCGAAGGGAAATAGGTGTGATGGAAGAAGGCGATCTTCAGGTCTGGCCGCAGCTCGCGCAGCGCCGCCGGTACCATCCACAGGTTGTAGTCGTGCAGCCACACCGTCGCGCCATGCGCCGCCTCGGCCGCGGTGCGCTCGGCGAACAGCCGGTTCACCTTCAGGAACACTTGCCAGTCGTCCTCGCGGAACTGCGCGCGTTCCCAGAAGGTGTGCAGGGTCGGCCAGAAGGCTTCCTTCGAGAAGCGCTTGTAGAAGATGTCCACGTCCTGCGTCGACAGTTCGACGCGGGCGCAGCGCAGGCCGGGGTACTGTTCGCGATCGACCGTGGTGTGCGTTTCGAAGCGGGCGTCGCCCGCGTGCGCGCTCGACCAGGCGATCCACGAACCTTTGCGCCCATCGGCGAAGAAGCTCAGCAGGGTCGGGATGATGCCGTTCGGCGAGCGGTGCGGCCGGCGCAGGATGGTGCCGTCGTCGTCGATCACCTCTTCGTAGGGCAGGCGGTGATAGACGATGACCCGCTCCGACTTGCCGCAGGGCGCCATGGTGTCGCTGCCGGGCGGCAGCAGCAGTGCGCGGTCGACGAAGCGGAAGAAATCGAGTGCTTCGAGGATCCCGGCGCAGCCGACGCGGCGCGAATGCAGCACGCGCGTGCGGTCGGCGGTGGCGGCCAGCAGCGCCGCTTCCGATTCGCCGACGCAGACGCCGCGGAAGCCCTGTTCGAACATCGACAGGTCGTTCAGCGTATCGCCCGCTACCAGCACCTGGTTCATGTCCACGCCGAGGTCATGCACCAGCCGGCGCAAGGTGCTGCCCTTGTTCACGCCGCGCGGCAGGAAGTCGAGATAGCGGTCGGCCGAGTACAGCAGGTCGCAGTTCAGTTCGTGGGCGATCCGGCGCAGGTCGTCGGTCACCGCGTCGCTGTCGCAGAAATAGGAACAGCGGCGCTGCTGCGGCACCTCCTGTCGCTGCAGGCCCGGAATGCCTTCCAGTGCCTCGCTCACCGCGCGCTCGCCCGGCCACAGCGCATCGATGTCGGCCTGCAGCGGCTGCACAGCCTGTCGGGTGCGTCCATCGACCACGGTGGCCCCGACGTCGGCGATGACGTAGTGCGGCACCGGGATGGCTGCATCGGACAGGATGGGCAGCACGGCTTCGAGACCGCGGCCGGTCACGAACACCAGCGTGATGTCCGGATCGTTGCTGATCAGTTGATAGAGCTGCTGGCGCGCATCCGCATCGCCGGCAAGAAAGGTGCCGTCCAGATCGGTAGCAATGAGCATGTCGTACTCCCTGTGGCAAGGTTGAAAGGTGGGGTGAAGGTCAGCGGGTCTCCGTGGTGGATGTGCCGGTATCGTGGCGGGCGGTGCCGGCCAGTTCGAAGGCGGTCGAGGTGGTGCGCACCATGGGCAGGAAGCGCGTCTGCAGCGTGATCTGCGCCGGCACCCGGCGCAGCAGCGAGGAGGTGAGCAGCGCCAGCACGCCCTGGGTCAGCGCGAACCATATCGGCAGCGCGTCGGGTCCCAGCACGGCCATCGCCAGGCCGGCGGCCAGCGGGCCGAGTGCTGCGCCTATGCCGTGCACCAGCAGCAGTCCGCTGCTGCCGGCCAGCACTTCGTGCGGGTCGAGCCGGTCGATCAGGCGCGCCATCGCCATCGGGTAGAGCGCGAACGCGAAGCCGCCATAGAGCAGGCCGGCCGTCGCCGTCGCGTCGGCGCCGAAGGGCAGGGCGAACAGGGGCAGCAGCGCCAGCAGTGCGGCGGCGAAGGCCACCAGCGTGATGACGCGGCCGCGGTCGTGACGGTCGGACAACAGGCCCAGCGGCCACTGGAACAGCGCGCCGCCGACGATGGTCGCGCTCATGAAGGCGGCCACACCGGACGTACCCAGCCCGCTGCGGTCGGCCCATACCGCGCCCAGACCCCAGAAGGCGCCCATCGCGAGACCGGAGGCGAAGGCGGCGTCGAAGGCGATCGGCGCCTTGCGGTAGAGGCTGCGCAGCGCCGGCGCCGCTGCGCTGTCGATCTGCGGCTGGCTCAGTCGTGTCGCCGTCACCGGCATCACCGCCGCGCACACCAGCAGTGCGGCGAGTACGAACAGCGCATGCGTGGCGGGGTCGCCGACATGCAGCAGTTGTTGGGCCAGTGCCAGTGCGCCCAGATTCACGCCCATATAGGTGGCGAACACGCGGGCGCGCTGTGCCGGCGCGGCCTGGCTGTTGAGCCAGCTTTCAACGATGGCGTACAGCCCGACCATGGCGATGCCGGTGATCAGGCGCACTGGCGCCCACACCCACGGTGAGACCCACATTTCGTGCAGCAGCACACTGCAGGCCACCGCCGAGGTGAAGAACGCGAAGGCGCGTACGTGGCCGACGCGGCGGATCAATGCCGGCGCGACGCGGGTGCCGATCAGGAAGCCGGCGAAGAACAGCGAACCGAGCAATCCCATGAATGGACTGCCGTATCCTTCGATGCCGCCGCGCACGGCGAGCAATGTGGTGAGCAGGCCGCTGCCGAGCAGCAGCAGCGCGACGCCGCCGAGCAAGGCGGCCAGCGGTGCGAGATGGACGAGCAAGGCTTCGACTCCGATTGATTGGAGGGGAAGCGACCGGACGCTGGATGATGCGGGGCGGCGGGCGACGGTGCCCGCCTGTCACGAAAGGCCGCGCTGAAGAAGTACTGGCACTGGCTGCTTGGGAGCCGACGAGGATAGCCGCGGGGCGATCGCAGGTCTGTAGGAACTCGCCGACCGGTCGCACGCTCCACTCACCCGCGGACGCAGCTTTGTCGTCGCCGTTTACACTGCATTCACCTGCCGCCGGCTCTGGCAGCGTTTCGATTAACAGGCACCCACAATAATGATCGGGTCTCGACCGTCTGTCGTACCCAACAACGTCCTTCCATCCCGATGACCACACACGGACACGATGCCGCTCCGGCCACGCGCAAGCCGCGCTGGCCCTGGATCATGATGCTGCTTCTGCTGGCCGGCCTGACCGCCGGCTGGTTCTACGCCAACGAACGCACCAAGCCGGCCGACGGCGAGGGCGGCCCCCCAGGTATGCGGGCCGGTGGCCCGCCGGGCGGTCCTCCGGGTGGCGCACGCCGCTTCGGTGGCGATACGCGGGTCGGCAGTGCGCTGGCGCAACGCACCGATCTGCCGGTGCATCTGGCCGCGCTGGGTACGGTGACGCCGATCGAGAGCGTGGTGGTGCGCAGCCGGGTCGAGGGCGAACTGCAGTCGCTGCATTTCACCGAAGGTCAGCGGGTGAAGAAGGGTGACCTGCTGGCGCAGATCGATCCGCGCGCATTCCAGGTCGAACTGGCGCAGGGCGAAGCGGCGAAGGCGCGCAATGCGGCGCTGCTGGCCAACGCGAAGGAAGATCTGGCGCGCTACGAAACGCTGCTGACACAGGATTCGATCGCCGCCCAGCAGGTGACCAACCAGCGCTCCCTGGTGCGGCAGTACGAAGCGGCCGTGCTGGCCGACGACGCCACCATCGCCAGCGCCCGGCTGTCGCTGCAGTACGCCCGCATTACGGCGCCGATCAGCGGCCGCGTCGGCCTGCGTCTGGCCACGCCGGGCAATATCGTGCGCAGCTCCGACGCCGACGGCCTGCTCACCATCACGCAGGACGCGCCGATCTCGGTCGTGTTCGCGCTGCCCGAGCCGCAACTGGTCGCGGTGCGCAGTGCCATTGCGCGCGGTGGCCTGCCGGTCGAGGCGCGCGACCGCGACAACCGCACCGTGCTGGCGACCGGCACGCTGCGCATCCTGGATAACCAGATCGACGTCGCCACCGGTACGGTGAAAGCCAAGGCGATGTTCGATAACCGCGACGGCGCACTGTTTCCGAACCAGTTCGTCAACGTGAAGCTGCGCGTCGACACCATCGCCGACGCCATCGTCGTGCCGGTGTCGGCGATCCAGCGCGGCGCCAGCGGACCTTTCGTCTATGTGGTCGGTGACGATTTGACCGCAGTGATGCGGCCGGTGAAGACCGGCGTGCTCGAAGGCGAACTGCAGCAGGTGACAGAAGGCCTGCAGCCGGGTGAACGCGTCGTGACCGACGGCGTGGACCGTCTGCGCGAGGGTGACAAGGTGAAGCTCGACGACACCCCGTCCGCGCCGCGCGCCGGCAATGGCGGGGCACCGGGCCGACGCGGCCCGCCGCCAGCTCAGTGAAGCGGCACCGATGAATCCGTCCCGCCTGTTCATCCTGCGGCCGGTGGCCACCTCGCTGCTGATGGTGGCACTGCTGGTCGCCGGCTTTCTCGCCTACCGTCTGTTGCCGGTATCGGCACTGCCCCAGGTCGACTATCCGACCATGCAGGTGGTCACCTTCTATCCGGGCGCCAGTCCGGAACTGACCACCTCGCTGATCACCGCGCCGCTGGAGCGCCAGTTCGGCCAGATGCCCGGGCTGGTGCAGATGAATTCGCTCAGTTCGGCCGGCGCTTCGGTGGTGACGCTGCGCTTCGGTCTCGACATCTCGCTCGACACCGCGCAGCAGGAAGTGCAGGCGGCGATCAATGCCGCGAGCACGCTGTTGCCCAACGAACTGCCGGCGCCACCGATCTACAGCAAGGTGAATCCGGCCGACGCGCCGGTCATGACGCTGGCGGTCAGTTCGAAGGCGGTACCGCTGCACCTGCTCGAAGAAGCGGTGAGCAACCGGCTGGCGCAAAAGATTTCACAGCAGTCGGGTGTCGGTCTGGTCAGCATTTCCGGCGGCCAGCGGCGCGCCGTGCGTGTACGCGTGAATCCGTCGGCGGTCGCTTCCTACGGGCTGAGCCTGGAACAGCTGCGCGCCGCGGTGGTGGCCACCAGTTCGAACCAGGCCAAGGGCAGTTTCGACGGCCCGACGCGCGCCACCACGCTGGACGCCAATGACCAGCTGCGCTCGGCCGACGAATACCGGCGCAGCGTGATCGCCTGGAAGAACGGTGCGCCGATCCGGCTGCAGGACGTCGCCGAGGTGGTCGACGGCCCGGAGAACCGGCTGCTCGCGGCCTGGGCCAACGAAACGCCGTCGCTCATCCTGAACATCCAGCGCCAGCCGGGCGCCAACGTGATCGACGTCGTCACCCGCATCAATGCGCTGCTGCCCGAACTGCAGGCCTCGCTGCCGGACGCGGTCGATGTGCAGGTGCTGACCGACCGCACCGAATCGATCCGCACCTCGGTGCGCGACGTGCAGATCGAACTGGTGATGGCGGTGCTGCTGGTGGTCGCCGTCATCTTCGTGTTCCTGCGCAACGCGCGCGCCACCGTCATTCCGGCGATCGCGGTGCCGCTGTCGCTGATCGGCAGCTTCGCCATCATGTATCTGGCCGGCTTCTCGGTAAACAACCTGACGCTGATGGCGATGGTGATCGCCGCCGGTTTCGTCGTCGATGACGCCATCGTGATGACCGAGAACATCGCCCGCCACCTCGAAATGGGCAAGGGCGCGATGCAGGCCGCGCTCGACGGCGCGAAGGAGATCGGCTTCACCATCATTTCGCTTACCGTGTCGCTGGTGGCGGTGCTGATCCCGCTGCTGTTCATGCACGACGTGGTCGGCCGCCTGTTCCGCGAATTCGCGCTGACGCTCACCATCGCCATCCTGCTGTCAGCCGTGGTGTCGCTGACGCTGACGCCGATGATGGCCGGGCGCTTGCTGAAGGCCGAGGGCGAACACGCGCACGAGGGCTGGTACGCCCGCTTGCTGGCCGGCTATTCACGCACGTTGCGCTGGGTGCTCGACCACCAGCGCCTGACGCTGGCCGCTGCAGTCGCCACCTTCGTCGTGACCGCACTGCTCTACCTGGCGGTGCCCAAGGGCTTCTTCCCGGTGCAGGACACCGGGCTGATCCAGGGCATGTCGGAAGCCGAGCCGACCATTTCCTTCGCCGCGATGAGCACGCGCCAGCAGGCGCTGGCCGAGGTCATCCTGCGCGACCCGGATGTTGACAGCGTCAGTTCCTTCATCGGTGTCGATGGCCAGAACCCGACGCTGAACACCGGCCGCATGCAGATCAGGTTGAAGCCGCTGTCTGAACGCAGCGACCGCGCGCCGGAGATCGCGCGCCGGCTCGAAGCGGCGGCGCGCGAGGTGCCGGGCGTCGCGCTCTATCTGCAGCCGGTGCAGGACCTGACGATCGAGGACCGCGTCAGCCGCGCGCAGTACCCCTTCGTCGTGCAGGCCACCAACCACGACGATCTGCTGGAGTGGGTGCCCAGACTCGCGGCCGCGCTGCAGCAGTCGGACCGGCTCACCCAGGTCACCAGCGATCTGGCCACCGGCGGCCTTCAGGCCTATGTGGACATCGACCGCGCCGCGGCCGCCCGCGTCGGCGTCACCGTCGCCGACATCGACGCGGCGCTGTACAACGCCTTCGGTCAGCGCCTGATCTCGACCATCTTCACCCAGTCCAGCCAGTACCGCGTGGTGCTCGACGTGCAGCCGCAGTTCCAGATCGGCCCGGAGGCGATCGCGCAACTGCACGTGATGTCGGCCGATGGCCTGCAGGTGCCGCTGGGCACGCTGGTGCGCGTCGAGGAACGCCCGGCGCGGCTGGCCATGGGCCGTCAGGGCCAGTTCCCCGCCGCCACGCTGTCGTTCAACCTGCCGGACGGCGTATCGCTGGGTGAGGCGGTGGATGCGGTCGAGTCGATACGCGCGCAGCTCGGCATGCCGACGACGATGACGCTGAGGTGGGAGGGCGCGGCCGAGGCCTTCCGTGCCTCGCTCAGCGACACGCTGTGGCTCATTCTGGCCGCGGTGGTGACGATGTACATCGTGCTCGGCGTGCTGTACGAAAGCTATGTTCATCCGCTGACCATCCTGAGCACGCTGCCGTCGGCCGCCATCGGCGCGCTGCTGGCGCTGCTGCTGGCCGGTCACGCGCTCGACATGATTGCGGTGATCGGCATCATCCTGCTGATCGGCATCGTCAAGAAGAACGCCATCATGATGATCGACTTCGCGCTCGAGGCCGAACGTAACGAGGGCATGGCGCCGCGCGATGCGATCTTCCAGGCCTGCCTGCTGCGCCTGCGCCCCATCCTGATGACCACCGCCGCGGCCTTGCTCGGTGCGCTGCCGCTGATGTTCGGTGGCGGCATGGGCTCGGAACTGCGCTTCCCGCTCGGCCTCACCATGGTGGGCGGCCTGCTCGTGAGCCAGGTGCTGACGCTGTACACGACGCCGGTCATCTACCTGGCTTTCGGCCGGTTGTTCAAGCTGCGCCACGCGGCTATCGACGCGACGGAGGGCGGTCGCGCATGAGTGCCTGGGCACTGCCCATCCGCCGTCCGGTCGGCACCGCGCTGCTGACCGCGGCGATCGCGCTGGCCGGTGCGCTGGCCTTCCGGCTGCTGCCGGTGTCGGCGCTGCCGCAGGTCGACTTCCCGACCATCTCGGTCAGCGCGGCGCTGCCGGGCGCCAGCCCCGAGGTGATGGCGGCGACCGTTGCCACGCCACTGGAGCGCACGCTGGGCCGCATCGCCGGCGTCACCGAAATGACCTCCAGCAGTTCGCAGGGCAATACGCGGGTGACGCTGCAGTTCGACCTCGACCGCGACGTCGAGGGGGCGGCGCGCGACGTGCAGGCGGCGATCAACGCCGCGCGCGCCAGCCTGCCGACCAGCCTGCCGTCCAACCCGAGCTACCGCAAGGTGAATCCGGCCGACGCGCCCATCATGATTCTGGCGATCACGTCGGACACGGTGCCCATTCCGCGGCTGTACGACGTGGCCTCGACCGTGCTGGCGCAGAAGCTGGCGCAGATTCCGGGGGTCGGTGAAGTGGCCGTCGGCGGCGGTGCGCTGCCGGCCATCCGCGTGCAGGTCAATCCGGAAGCGCTGCACCAGAGCGGCCTGACGCTGGCCGACGTGCGCAACCGCATCACCGAATCGAACGTGAACCGGCCCAAGGGCTTCGTCGAGAACGGCGAGCGCTACTGGCAGATCGAGGCGAACGACCAGGCGCGCCGCGCCGAGGACTACGTGCCGCTCATCCTGCGTCATACCTCGGGCGCGGTGCTGCGTCTTGGCGACGTGGCGCGGGTCGAGGATTCAGTGCAGGACGTGCGCAATCTCGGCCTGACCAACGGCAAGCCGACCGTGCTGCTGGTGCTGACCAAGCGACCGGGCAGCAACGTGATCGAGACCGTCGAGCGGGTGCGCGAACTGCTGCCGGAGCTGGGTGCCAGCCTGCCGGCGGCGGCGCGGATGGAAGTGGCGATGGACAGTTCGGTCACCATACGCAGCGCGCTGCACGAGGTGGAGATCGCGCTGGTCATTTCGATCGCGCTGGTCATCCTGGTGGTGTTCCTGTTCCTGCGCAACGCGCGGGCGACGCTGATCCCGGCGGTCGTCGTGCCGGTATCGCTGGCCGGCAGTTTCGCCGTCATGTACCTGCTCGGCTTCAGCCTGAACAATCTGTCGCTGATGGCGCTGACCATCGCCACCGGTTTCGTCGTCGACGACGCGGTGGTGGTGATCGAGAACATCGCCCGCCACATCGAGCGCGGGCTCAAGCCCTTCGAGGCAGCGGTGGCCGGCGTGCGCGAGGTCGGCTTCACGGTGGTGGCGATCAGCCTGTCGCTGGTCGCGGTGTTCATTCCCATCCTGCTGATGGGCGGTGTGGTCGGCCGGCTGTTCCGCGAGTTCGCGCTGACCATGTCGGTGGCGGTGCTGGTGTCCATGGTGGTGTCGCTGACCGCGGCGCCGATGCTGGCGGCGCGCCTGCTGCGGCACAGTCCGGTCGAGCAGGAAGCGCGCTGGCAGCGCGCCCTCGGCCGCGTGTTTGACGACCTGCAGATCGCCTACGCGCACAGCCTGGACTGGGCGCTGCGCCACACGCGCATCGTCATGCTCATCTTCCTCGGCGCCATCGCGCTGAACTTCTGGCTGTTTTCCATCGTGCCCAAGGGCTTCTTCCCGAACCAGGACACCGGGCGGCTGTTCGGCAGCCTGCGCGCCGACCAGAGCACGTCCTATCAGGCGATGACGAAGAAGATGGCGCAGGCCGTCGATGCGATCAGGAGCGACCCGGCGGTGGACAACGTGAGCGCCTTCACCGGCGGCGGGCGCGGTGGCGGCGCCAACAACGCGAGCTTCTTCGTCAATCTGAAACCGCTGAAGGAGCGCGGTGCGTCGGCCGAACAGGTGATCGGCCGGCTGCGCGGCAAGCTGGCGCGCATCGAAGGCGTGCAGCTCTTCCTGGTGGCGGCGCAGGACCTGCGCGTCGGCGGCCTGCGCTCGTCCTCGCAGTACCAGTTCACGCTGACCGCCGACAGCCTGCGCGCGCTGCGCGAGTGGGTGCCCAAGGTGCGCGATGCGATGCGCGACCTGCCACAGCTGGTCGATGTCGGCACCGACCAGGAAGACCGCGCCTCGCAGACGCGGCTGGTCTATGACCGCGACACGCTGGCCCGTCTCGGCCTGACGCCGGGCATCGTCAATCAGGAGCTGTACGACGGCTTCGGCCAGCGCCAGGTGAGCACGCTGTACGAACCGCTGAACCAGTACAAGGTGGTGCTCGAAGTCGCACCCGAACGCGCGCAGGACCTGTCGGCGCTGGATTCGGTGCGCGTCGCCACCGCCGACGGCGGGCTGGCGCCGCTGGACAGTTTCGCGCGGGTCGAGCAGGGCGTCATGCCGCTGTCCATCGCCCACCTCGACGGTCGCGTGTCGACCACCGTGTCCTTCGGCACCGCCGAAGGCGTCACGCTGGCGCAGGCGATGGACGCGGTGCGCGGAGCGATGGCCGACATCGGTGTGCCGGCCAGCATCAACGCTGGCTTCCAGGGCTCGGCGCGCGCCTTCCAGCAGTCGCTGGACAACCAGCCGCTGCTGATACTGGGCGCCATCGTCGCGGTCTATCTGGTGCTGGGCATCCTGTACGAAAGCCTGATCCACCCGCTCACCATCCTGTCCACGCTGCCGTCGGCCGGCATCGGCGCCATCCTCGCGCTGATGGCCTTCAACATCGAGTTCGGTCTGATCGCGGTGATCGGCGTGCTGCTGCTGATTGGCATCGTCAAGAAGAACGCCATCATGATGATCGACTTCGCGCTCGACGCCGAACGCACGCGCGGGCTGGAGCCGCAGGCGGCGATCCGCGAGGCCTGCCTGCTGCGTTTGCGTCCCATCCTGATGACCACACTGGCCGCCATGGTCGGTGCGCTGCCGCTGGCCATCGGCTTCGGCGAAGGTTCGGAACTGCGCCAGCCGCTGGGCATCGCGGTGGTCGGCGGCCTGGTGGTGAGCCAGCTGCTGACGCTGTACACGACGCCGGTCACCTATCTCTATCTCGAACGCTTCAGCCGCTTCTGCGGCCGCCTCATCGCGCGCACGCCGCGCCCGGTCTCGCCATGAACAAGATACTGCCGCTTCTTCTGGCCGCGCTGTTCGCCGGCTGCACGACAATCGGCCCGGACCACCAGCGGCCGGCCTTCGACCTGCCGCAGGACTACCGCGCCGCCGACGGCTGGAAGCCGGCCGAGCCGGCCGACCACCTGCCGCGCGGCGACTGGTGGCGGGCCTATGGCGACCCGGTGCTCGATGACCTGATCGCCCGCGCCGACCGCGCCAACCAGGACCTGCGCGTGGCGCTCGGCAACTACCGCCAGGCACGCGCCGCCGCGCAGCAGGCGCGGGCCGGCTTCCTGCCGGAGGTCGGGCTCAGCGCCTCGGCGCAGCGCAGCCGCAGCGCGGCGATTCAGGGGCGCTCGGCCAACCAGTCGAACACCACCCAGCTTGGCCTCGACGCCAGTTGGGAAGCCGACCTGTGGGGCCGCATCGGCCGCGAGGTCGAAGCCGCCGGCGCCGAGCTGCAGGGCAGCGCCGCCGATCTGGCGTCGGTGCGCCTGTCGCTGCAGGCCGAACTGGTGCAGAACTACTTCCAGTTGAGGGCCGCCGACAGCCAGCGTGCGCTGTATGCGCGCACCGTCGCCGCCTATGAAAAGGCGCTGGACGTGGCGCGCAACCGCGTCGCCGCCGGCGTCGCCACGCGCGGCGACGAAGCGAGCGCGCTGGCCCAGCTGCGCGCCGCGCAGGCGCAGGCGGTCGATCTCGACCTGACGCGCACCCAGCTTGCCAACGCGATCGCGGTGCTGGTGGGCGAGGCGGCGTCCAGCTTTTCGCTGGCCGAAGCCGACTGGCAGGGCGCGCCGCCGGCGACACCGGTCGGCCTGCCGTCGACCCTGCTCGAACGTCGCCCCGACATCGCCGCAGCCGAGCGCCGCGTCGCCGCGGCCAATGCGCGCATCGGCGTCGCGCAGGCGGCGTGGTTTCCGTCGCTGACGCTGAACGCCTCGACCGGCTACGCCGGCAACAACTTCGCGCAGTGGTTCAACGCGTCCAATCTGGTGTGGTCCTTCGGCCTGTCGCTGGCGCAGGCGGTGTACGACGGCGGCCGGCGCGACGCGCAGATCGAATCCGCCCGCGGCGCGCACGACGTGACCGTGGCCCAGTACCGGCAGACCGTGCTCGGTGCGCTGCAGGAGGTCGAGGACAACCTGAGCGCGCTGCGCCTGCTTGCCGATGAAGCCGCACTGCGCGAACAGGCCCTCGCCGCCGCGCGCGAAGCCGAGACGCTGGCGCTGAACCGCTATCGCGCCGGCACCGCCAGCTACACCGAAGTCGTCACCGCCCAGACCGCGGCGCTCGACAACGAACGCAGCCTGATGCAGCTGCGCGGCAGACAATTTTCGGCCAGTGCGCTGCTGAACAAGGCGGTGGGGGGCGGGTGGACGCCTTCAGCCGTCGCCGGCAACGCGGACGACCCGCCGGCCGAAAACAGCCGCTGAGCCCGCTGACCGCCCCGCCGCCGGCGGTCGCGGGCCGCCTTTCGCGGCAGTCGAAACAGGTGCATGCTGGCGCGCATGTTCTGGCCGCCACCGGAACAGGTTCACGCGGCGCTGCAGTTGAAAGTGAAATGCATAGCGTGTGAGCATAGAATCCTGAAATTGCCTTTCGGGAGAATGCGTTGCTGCGTCACCCTCTCGCCCTTTCAGTGCGCCGTGCGCTCCTTCCGGGTGCTGTGCTGCTTTGTGGCACGCCGGCGCTGGCCGCCGATTTCGCCTACGAGGTGCGCCCCGGCGACAACCCGTGGAATCTGACCCAGCGCTACCTGAAGGACATTTCCTACTGGCCGCGCATCCAGCAGTACAACCGGATCAGCGAGCCGCGCCGGATGGTGCCGGGCAGCCGGCTGCTGATTCCCGAACAGTGGCTGCGCCTGCAGACGCGCGAAGTGCGCATCGATGCGGTGCGCGGCGACGTGACCATCGCCGTTGCCGACGGCCGCACCCGCCCGGCTCAGGCCGGCGACAAACTGGAGCCGGGTTCGCGGCTGCTGACCGGCGAGGCGGGCAGCGTGGCGCTGGCTTTCGCTGACGGCAGTCGCGTCCAGCTGCGTCCGCGCAGCGAACTGGGCGTGCAGCAATCGGCCGATTTCGCCGCCGGCGCGGGGTCCTGGGTCCGGCTGGAACTGCTGCGCGGTTCGGTCGACAGTCTGGTGGCGCCGCGCAGCGGGCCGGCCGGTCGATTCGAAATCCAGACGCCGGCGGCGGTGGCCGCGGTGCGCGGTACGCAGTTCCGCGTCCATGCCGACGCCGTCAGTGCGCGCAGCGAAGTGCTCGAAGGCCGGGTCGCTTTCGGTAACGAGGCCGGCAGCCAGGCGCTCGCCGCCGGGCAGGGCGCGTCGGCGCAGGCCGGCCAGGCGGTGACGCCGCCGCGCGCGCTGCTGCCGGCGCCCGTTGGGCAGCCGCTGTTCGCCGACCGCCTGCCGATCAATCTGCCATTCCCGCCAGTCGACGCCGCCCGTGCCTACCGTGTGCAGGTGACGGCCGACGGCCGTTTCGACACCGTCGTGTCCGACCGCACCGGCGATCGTCCGGCTGTCGTCGCGGCGGATCTTCCAGACGGTGACTACCATGTGCGCGTGCGCGGCATCGACGCCGACGGTTTCGAGGGGCGCGATGGCGAGTGGACGCTCAAAGTGGATGCACGGCCCGAGCCACCGGTGCTGGTCGAACCGGCTCCCGAGGCGCGGGTCAGCGACGAACGGCCGCAGTTGCGCTGGAGTCGTGCCCGCCCGGACGAAAGCTGGCGCCTGCAGATCGCCGACAATCCGCGTTTCGACGCCCCGCGCGTCGATCGCAGCGATCTGAGCGAACCGGTCTATCGCCCGGACGATGCGCTGCCGCCGGGCATCTATCATTGGCGCATCGCCAGCCGGAACCCGGACGAGGGTGTCGGTCCGTTCAGCGACGCGCAGACCTTCCGCCGGCCGCCGCCGGGCCCCGCGATGGAGCCGCCACAGGCCGGACCCGACGGGCTGGCCCTGCGTTGGCGCGATGCTGGCGACGGCATGCGTTACCAGATACAGATCGCCCGTAGCGAGGACTTCGCCGCGCCCGCCGTCGATGCGCAGACTGACAGCCCGTCCTGGCTCTTGCGTGACGCCCAGCCTGGCACCTGGTACTTGCGCGTGCGCAGCCTCGCGGCCGACGGTTTCGAGGGCGACTGGGCGCCGACGCAGGCGATCACGGTGCCGGAGCCGGCACCGGCCTTCCGTGTCTGGTGGCTGCTGCCTCTGCTGCTGCTGATCTGAGCGTGCCGACCATGACCGGGCCCTTCGTCGCTTTGCCACCCTTGACGGATGCCCCGGCATGAACACGGGACAACGTGTTTTCGCCGTGCTGGGCGACCGCTACCGGCTGCCCTGGCTGCTTGCGCTGCTGGTGATCACTGCGCTGTACGCGAAGACGCCGATGTCGGTGGCCCGGCTCGACTTGCTGCTGCATGACCTGTTGAGCGTCGAATTGCTGGCCGGGCCACCGAACGGCGGCAGCGTCGATACCCAGGCGCCGCTGGTGATCGCCATCGACGACGCCAGTCTGGCGGCACGCGGCCCGTGGCCGTGGCCGCGCGAACGCCATGCCGAACTGGTGGACCGGCTGTCGCGCGCCGGCGTGTCCGGCATCGGCTACGCGATCATGTTCGCCGAGCCGTCCGCCGACGATCAGGGCGATGCGGCGCTGATCGACGCGGTGAGGCGCGCCGGCAACGTCGTGCTGCCGGTGGCGCCGATGGCGTCGGCCGGTGGCGGTGTCGGCACGCTGCAACCCTGGCCGGAACTGGCCGATGCTGCGGCACGGCTGGCCCACGTCGACGTCGAGGTCGATGCCGATGCGCTGTCGCGCCGGCTTTTCCTCGAAGCGGGTGCCGGCAGTCCGCAATGGCCGGCGCTGGCCTGGGCGCTGATCGACGTGTCGCGCAAGTCGCGGCCGCTGTCCGGCATCGGTGGCCGGCGCGGCGCGGCGGAACCGGCCGCGGGGTCGTGGGTGCGCGATCACGAAGTCATCGTGCTGCCCGGTGGCGCCTGGCCGGTCGCTCACCTGTCGGCCACCGACGTGCTGGCTGGCGCGGTGTCGCCCAATCTGCTGCGCGGACGCAGCGTGCTGGTCGGCGTCACCTATACCGGTTCGGGCAGTGCGCTGGCCACGCCGGCGTCGGCACTGGCGGCGCCGATGCCGGCCGTCGACTTTCATGCGCGCGCCTACTCGGCGCTGCGCAACGACCGCTACTCGACCCAGTTGGCACCGGTATGGAGCCTGCCCGCGGCGCTGTGCGTACTCGCCACGCTGTGGCTGCGTCGCCCGCACGCGCGGCTGCGCGACATGCTGCTGGTCGCTGGCGCGCTGACCGTGCCATTGCTCATCAGCGTCGTGCTGCTCGCGCTTGCACGACTGTGGCTGGCGCCAGCCGCGGTGATGATCGGCCTGTCGGCCGGCGCGCTGTTGTGGGTGTCGATCCGCACCGTCGATCTGGCGCAGCGCCTGAAGCAGGCCAACGCGCGGGCACACGCGACGCTGTATGCGATTTCCGATGCCGTGCTGCAGTTCGACGGTGCCCTGCGGCTGCGCTATCTGAATCGCAAAGCGGAAGAGTTGTGCGCCTGCCGGCTGGCCGAGGTGCGCGATCAGGGGCTGGAGGGGCTGCCCGCAATCGAGGGCGCGCTGCGCGACCTGCTGCAGGATCTGTTGCGCCGCTGCCGCGACGAGGCGCGGGCGCAGGTGATGCCGGGCCACGTGCTGATGCCGGCCGGGCGCTTCGGCCCGGCGCGGGCTCTGCGCCCGGGCGCCAGCCCGCTGTTCGGCATGACGGGGCGGGTCGATGGCGTGGTGCTGGTGCTCAACGACGTCAGCGATACCGTGGCAGCGGCCGACAAGCTGGCGCATCAGGCTACGCACGACGCGCTGACCGGCCTGCCCAATCGCGTGCTGCTGCGCGACCGTCTGCGGCAGGCGCTGGCGCAGCGCGACGCCGGCATGGTCGCCGTGCTGTTCGTCGATCTCGACCGCTTCAAGCGCATCAACGATAGCCTTGGCCACCAGCAGGGCGACAAGGTGCTCACCACGCTGGCCAGCCGCCTGCGCACCGTCTGCCGGGTCGGCGACACGGTGGCGCGCTGGGGTGGCGACGAATTCATGATCATCCTGCAGGGGCTGGCTGACCGCGACGCGGTGGCGCGGGTAGCCGCCAAGGTGATGCAGGCGGTCGGTCAGATCATCACGCTGGACGACGTCGATTTCCGCTTCTCGTGCAGCATCGGCATCGCCATCGCGCACGAGGACAGCGACGACGCAGACGTGCTGTTCGCGATGGCCGATACCGCGATGTACCGCAGCAAATCGCAGTCCGGTGCGGCCATCCACTTCTACGCGCACGACATGAGCGCCGGCACGCGCGACTGGATCGAACTGGAATCAGACCTGCGCCACGGCCTCGACGAGGGGCGCTTCGAAGTGCACTACCAGCCGCAGTACGAGCTGGCGAGCGGCAAGCTGGCGGCCTTCGAGGCGCTGCTGCGCTTCCGTCGCCGCGACGGACAGCTGCTGTCGCCCGGCGACTTCATCGCGGTCGCCGAGGAGTCGGGCCTGATCGAGGGCATCGGCGAGTGGGTACTGCTGCAGGTGACGCAGCAGATCGCCGACTGGTCGAAGCAGGGGCTGGCGGTGGTGCCGGTGGCGGTCAATGTGTCGGCACGTCAGTGCCTCGGGCGCTCGTTGGTCCGGCGGGTCGAGAACGCGTTGCGCCAGTCGCGCATCGCGCCGTCGCTGCTGCGGCTTGAACTGACCGAAAGCACTGCGATGGGTGACGTCGACCACGTCGCCACGCTGCTGGCCGACATCCGCGCGCTGGGCGTGCACCTGTCGGTGGACGACTTCGGCACCGGCTATTCGTCGCTGTCCTACCTGAAGCGCTTCCCGATCGACGAACTGAAGGTGGACCGCTCCTTCGTGCGCGATCTGGTGGGCGATGCCGACGACGCGGCCATCGTGCGCGCGACGATCGCGCTGGCGCACGGCCTGGGCATGCGCGTGGTCGCCGAAGGCGTCGAGAACGTCGAACAGCTGAACATGCTGGCCGCCCAGCAATGCGATCTGGTGCAGGGCTATCTGTTCTCGCAGCCGGTACCCGCCGACCTGGTGGTCAGCGAGGGCTTGCTCGGCGCCCCCGAGGGGCAGGGACGCACGCTGCGGCTGATCCGCTCCTGAGGCGCGGATCAGCCGGGGCGGCAGGGCATCAGGCCGACGGCTTCTTGCTGCGCGAGGTCGCCGGCTTGGCAGCGGCTTTTGCTGCGGGTTTAGCCGCCGCCTTCGGTGCCGCCGTCTTCGCAGCGGCTTTCGGTGCCGCCGCCTTCGGGGCGCTTGCCGGCTTCGCTGCCGGAGCTGCCGCCGCTGCGGCCGCAGCCGGTGCCTTGGCGGCCTGGCTGGCGGCCGTGCCGAACTGCTGGAAGGCGGTGCGCGCGACAGTGCTGATCTGTTCGAAGGCCTGACGCGCCTTGTCCATCGCGTCCTGCATGGTGCCCATCGACTGCTGGCTGCTGATCGGCATGCCGGCCAGCATCTTGCGCAGGCTGTCCATCAGGTCGGAACCGCCGCTGTTCAGCTGTTCGCCGACCAGGCGGCCGAATTCGGCCTGGGTTTCGGCGGTGATCTCGGCGATCTGGCGCGCGCAGCCGAGCATCTTCTCGGTGGTGTTGCGCGCCAGCTTTGCGCGCAGCTCGACCTGTGCCGCCGGCTCACGCGTTTCCGTCACGGCGCGGGCGTTGTTGACGCTTTCCTCGAACAGAGCGCGGGCGGTATCCACCTGCAACTGCATGATGCGCTGCGAATTGTCCATCGACAGCTGCGCCAGGCGCATGGCCGCCTCGATGTTCTTCTTCTGCAGTTCCGACATCTGTTCAGTTTTGTTCATCGCGAGACTCCTCGGTGGGGGAAACAGGATTGTGCCGCCACAGACCGGACAGTGCCATGACACGGTCGGCAAAAATGGCGGGATGCATGGTGCGCAGCGCCGGTGACAGGCGGGGCGTGAAGTCCATGTGGGCGAGCACGTCGCGCGCCGGGTCGATGCCGGGTGCGACCTCGATCAGTTCGATGCCGTCGTCGGCCAGCCTGAACACGGCGCGCTCGGTGACGTAGAGCACCTGCTGCCCGCGGCGGCGCGCCTCGCGGCCGCTGAAGGTGCGGTGCTCGACCGCCTGCACGAACTTGCGGCTGTTGCCTTCGGCGACGATGTCCAGACGACCGTCGCGCACGGCGATCTGCATGTCGCCGGCGGTGAAGCTGCCGACGAACACCAGCCGGCGCGCGTTCTGCGAAATGTTGATGAAGCCGCCAGCGCCGGCCAGCCGGTGACCGAAGCGCGATACGTTCACATTGCCTTCTGCGTCGGTCTGCGCCATGCCGAGGAAGGCGACGTCCAGCCCGCCGCCGTCGTAGAAGTCGAACTGGTAGGGCTGGTCGATCACCGCCTGGGTGTTCACCGCGGCGCCGAAGTCGAGGCCGCCGGCCGGGATGCCGCCGATGACGCCCGGCTCGGCAGTCAGCGTGACGGCGTCGATCAGGCCTTCTTCGGCCACCACTGAAGCGACGCCTTCCGGCATGCCGATACCCAGATTGACCACATTGCCCGGCTGCAGCTCGAAGGCGGCACGGCGGGCGATCACCTTGCGGATGTCCAGCGCCATCGCCGGCAGCGCGTCCGCGGCCAGCCGCGCCTCGCCCGAATAGGCCGGGTTGTAGGCGGTGGCGAAGGTCTGGTGGTGGTGTTCAGGCGGCGACACGACGACGCAATCGACCATCACGCCCGGCACCTTGACCTGGCGCGGATTCAGTTCGCCACGTCCGACGGCGCGCTCGACCTGCACGATGACCAGACCGCCGCTGTTGTGCGCCGCCATCGCCACCGCCAGCGCCTCCTGCGTCAGCGCCTCGCGTTCCATCGTGACGTTGCCATCCGGGTCGGCGGTGGTGCCGCGCACGAGGGCGACATGGATCGGGAACGCCTTGTAATAGAGGAAGTCCTCGCCGTCGATCTGCATGCGCCGCACCAGATCGGCGGTGGTGGTCGCATTGATCTTGCCGCCGCCGTGCAGCGGATCGACGAAGGTGTCCAGCCCGACTCGCGTGAGCTGGCCCGGCCGGTGCGCGGCGATGTCGCGGAAGAGCTGGGAAATCACGCCCTGCGGCAGGTTCCAGGCTTCGATCTGATTGCTCACCGCCAGCGCCTGCAGCCGCGGCACCAGACCCCAGTGGCCGCCGATCACGCGCTTCACCAGCCCGGCGTGACCGAAGTGGTTAAGACCGCGATGCTTGCCGTCGCCCTGGCCGGCGGCGTAGACCAGGGTGAGGTCGCGCGGCGCGCCGCTGTCAATGAAGCGCTGTTCGACGGCGATGGCGAGGTGTTCGGCGAAGCCGATGCCGACGAAGCCGGTGGTGGCCAGCGTGGCGCCGTCCGGGATGCGCGCCACGGCCTCGGCTGCGCTCATGATCTTGCTGCGGGTGTGCGGCATGTGGGACGACTCGGGCATCGGAAGCTTGTGGCGTGCGATGACGTCACTTTACCGGACGTCGAGGCCGTATTTGACCCGCATCAAGCGTTTGCCGGTTGAAAAGCGGATCGTTCGCCCCAGATAGCGTCCAGACAAAGTTCACGGAGGCGTTCATGCGTTTCGACAAGCTCACCACAAAGTTCCAGCAGGCGCTGGCCGATGCCCAGAGTCTGGCGGTCGGCCGCGACCATCAGTACATCGAGCCGGCTCACCTGATGCTGGCGCTGCTCAACCAGGACGACGGCGCCACTGCGTCGCTGTTGCAACGCGCCGGCGTCAATGTCGCGCCGCTGAAGAAGGCGGTCGAGGACGCGCTGTCGCGCATCGCCACCGTCGAGGGCCACGGCGGCGAGGTGCAGATCGGTCGCGATCTGACCAATCTGCTCAATGTCGCCGACCGCGAGGCGCAGAAGCGCGGCGACCAGTTCATCGCTTCCGAAATGTTCCTGCTCGCCGCCACCACCGACAAGGGCGATCTGGGCCGGCTGCTGAAGCAGGCCGGGCTGGAGCGCGCCGCGCTGGAAAAGGCGGTCGAACAGGTGCGCGGCGGCTCGTCGGTCGGTTCGGCCGAAGCCGAGGGCGCGCGCGAGGCGCTGAAGAAGTACTGCATCGACCTGACCGAGCGCGCCGCCGCCGGCAAGCTCGATCCGGTGATCGGCCGCGACGACGAAATCCGTCGCGCCATCCAGATCCTGCAGCGGCGCACCAAGAACAACCCGGTGCTGATCGGCGAACCGGGCGTCGGCAAGACTGCCATCGTCGAAGGGCTGGCGCAGCGCATCGTCAATGACGAGGTGCCCGAGACGCTGAAGGGCAAGCGCGTGCTGGTGCTCGACATGGCCGGCCTGCTGGCCGGTGCCAAGTACCGCGGCGAATTCGAGGAGCGGCTGAAGAGCGTGCTGAACGAGGTGGCCAAGGACGAAGGCCGCATCATCCTGTTCATCGACGAAATCCACACCATGGTCGGCGCCGGCAAGGCCGAGGGCGCGATCGACGCCGGCAACATGCTGAAGCCAGCGCTGGCGCGCGGCGAACTGCACTGCATCGGCGCCACCACGCTGGACGAGTACCGCAAGTACATCGAGAAGGACGCTGCGCTGGAGCGCCGCTTCCAGAAGGTGCTGGTGGACGAGCCGACGGTGGAAGCGACCATCGCCATCCTGCGCGGCCTGCAGGAGAAGTACGAACTGCACCATGGCGTCGACATCACCGACCCGGCCATCGTCGCTGCGGCCGAACTGAGCCACCGTTACATCACCGACCGCTTCCTGCCGGACAAGGCGATCGACCTGATCGACGAGGCCGCTGCACGCATCAAGATGGAAATCGACTCCAAGCCGGAGTCGATGGACAGGCTCGAACGCCGCATGATCCAGCTGAAGATCGAGCGCGAAGCGGTAAAGAAGGAGAAGGACGAGGCGTCCATCCGCCGGCTCGGCCTGATCGAGGACGAACTGGTCAAGCTGCAGCGCGAATTCAACGACCTTGAAGAGATCTGGAAGGCCGAAAAGGCCCAGGTCATGGGCAGCGCCCACATCAAGGAAGAGATCGAGAAGGTGCGCGTGCAGATGGCCGACCTGCAGCGCAAGGGCCAGTTCGACAAGCTGGCCGAGCTGCAGTACGGCAAGCTGCCGCAGCTCGAGGCGCAACTGAAGCAGGCCGAGAAGTCGGGCGACGTGAAGCCGCAGAACAAGCTGCTGCGCACCGAAGTCGGCGCCGAGGAAATCGCCGAGGTGGTGTCGCGCGCGACTGGCATTCCGGTGAGCAAGATGATGCAGGGCGAGCGCGACAAGCTGCTGAAGATGGAAGACCGCCTGCACCAGCGCGTGATCGGTCAGGACGAGGCGGTGCGCCTGGTGTCGGACGCCATCCGCCGCTCGCGCGCCGGCCTGAGCGACGAGAACCGCCCCTACGGCAGCTTCCTCTTCCTCGGCCCGACCGGCGTCGGCAAGACCGAACTGTGCAAGACGCTGGCCGAATTCCTGTTCGATTCGGAGGAGCACCTGATCCGTATCGACATGAGCGAGTTCATGGAGAAGCACTCGGTGAGCCGGCTGATCGGCGCGCCGCCGGGCTATGTCGGCTACGACGAGGGCGGTTACCTGACCGAGGCGGTGCGGCGCAAGCCCTACAGCGTCATCCTGTTCGACGAGGTCGAGAAGGCGCATCCGGACGTGTTCAACGTGCTGCTGCAGGTGCTGGACGACGGTCGCATGACCGACGGCCAGGGCCGCACGGTGGATTTCAAGAACACGGTCATCGTGATGACCAGCAACCTTGGCAGCCAGATGATCCAGCAGATGGCGGGCTCCGATTACGGCGTGGTGAAGCTGGCGGTGATGAGCGAGGTGAAAACCTTCTTCCGGCCGGAATTCATCAACCGGATCGACGAGGTGGTGGTGTTCCACGCGCTGGACGAACGCAATATCCAGAGCATCGCGAAGATACAGCTCGCCTACCTGGAAAAGCGCCTGGCCAAGCTGGACATGGGCCTGCAGGTGTCGGACGCGGCGCTGGCCGAGATCGGCAAGGCCGGCTTCGACCCGGTGTTCGGTGCGCGGCCGCTGAAGCGCGCGATCCAGGAGCACATCGAGAACCCGCTGTCGAAGAAGATCCTCGATGGCAGCTTCGGGCCGAAGGACGTGATCGTGGTCGATGCCGACGCGGCGGGTCACTTCAGCTTCCACAAGCCGAGCTGATTCTTACGCTGTTGCGGACGGGGGCAGGTCGCAAAGCCTGCCCCCGTCTGCGTTCACGCCCTCAGTCTCAGTATCCGCAGCGCACCACTGGCCACCAGCAGCGCGATCGCAGTGCCGATCACGAGATCCGGCCAGCGGGTGCCGGTGGCGGCCACCAGTCCGCCGGCAATGATGACGCCCGCGTTGGCCAGAACGTCGTTGGTCGAGAAGATCCAGCTTGCCCTCATGTGCGCGCCGCCATCGCGGTGACGCGCCATCAGCAGCAGGCAGGCGACGTTGGCGGCCAGCGCCAGCAGTGCGACGCCGCTCATCCACAGCGGCTCCGGTTCGCTGCCGGATACGGCGCGCCGCACCACCTCCGCCAGTGCGCCGCCGGCCAGCAGCAGCTGCAGCCAGCCGGACAGATGGGCCACGCGCAGCTTGCCCGCCGCACTGCGCCCGACCGCGTACAGGCTCAGGCCGTAGACCGATGCGTCGGCCAGCATGTCCAGCGCGTCGGCGATCAGGCCGGTCGATTGTGCCCACAGACCGCTTGCCAGCTCGAACACGAACATGGCCGCGTTGATCGCCAGCAGCGTTCGCAGCACACTGGCTTCGCTGCGGTCGGTGGCGGGTTCCGGCCGCGCGCCGGCGGCGTCCGTGCCGAGCAGTTCGGCGCCAAAGCCCAGCGCCGCGAGTTTGGCCTGCAGCGGCGCCAGCGGGCCGTCGTGGTGCAGCGTTACGGTGCGCGCGGCGAGGTCGATGCCGATATGACGCAGTCCCTCGGCGCCATCGAGTGCCATGCGGATCAGGCGCTCTTCCGACGGGCAGTCCATGCCCGGTACGCGGAAGGTGCTTCGTCGCCCGCCCGTTGCGGCGTCGTCGGGAAGGCGCGGCGACGGCGCGGCGGCGCAATGTCCGCTGCAGGCGCAGCCGCTGGAGCTGTCTGCTGAGGGATTCAAGGTGTGCCCGTTCAAGTGCGGGATAATCCCGCTTCGTTTTTCATCGTCGCACCCAATGTCCTCTGACGACCTGGCCCGCGTCAATACGCCGGCGCCCGCCATGCCCCGCCTGCTGCTCGCGCCGATGGAAGGTCTGCTCGACGCGCGCCTGCGTGCCGTCGTGACGCGGGCGGCGCACTACGACTGGTGCGTGACCGAATTCGTGCGCGTCACCGACAGCGTGCTGCCGCCGCGCAGTTACCAGCGGGTGGCGCCCGAACTGAAAACCGGCTCGCGCACCGCCAGCGGGGTGCCGGTGCGCGTGCAGTTGCTCGGTTCGGATCCGGCGCGGCTGGCCGACAACGCTGACCAGTTGGCGCGGCTGAATCCGGCCGGCATCGACCTCAACTTCGGCTGTCCGGCGCCGACCGTGAATCGCCACCGCGGCGGCGCGGTGCTGCTGGACGAGCCCGAACTGCTGCACGACATTGTCAGCGCGGTCGGTCGAGCCGTGGCCGGGCGTGTGCCCTTCACCGCGAAGATGCGCCTGGGCGTGCGCGACACCTCGCGCGCGATCGAGGCGGCGCAGGCACTGGCCGAGGGTGGCGCGGAAATGATCGTCGTGCACGCGCGCACCAAGCTCGACGGCTACCGGCCGCCGGCGCACTGGCCGTGGATCGCCCGCATCGCCGAGGCGGTGCGCGTGCCGGTGGTCGCCAACGGCGAAATCTGGTCGGTGGATGACTACCTGCGCTGCCGCAGCGAAAGCGGGCTGGCCGACGTGATGATGGGCCGTGGCGCGGTGGCCGATCCGCTGCTGGTCGAGCGCATCCGCGCCCGGCTGCGCGGCGATGAAGCCATCGACCCGGCGCGGGACTGGCCGCGTATCGCACCGCTGCTCGGAGATTACTGGCAGCGCGTGCTCGGCCATGTCGAGGCGCGCCACGCGGCGGGGCGGCTCAAGCAGTGGTTGAACCTGCTGCGCCGCGTCTATCCGCAGGCCGAACTGCTGTACCAGGCGATGCGCCCGGTACGCGACAACGCGCGCATCGGCGAACTGCTGGCGGCGGTGCTGCCGCTTCAGGCCGGCACGTCGTCCGCCGACGTGAGCGCCTCCTCCGATGGCTGGGCCGCCGCGGCGGCCTGAACCCGCGTCAGATACTCCGACAGCACCCGCTGTTCGATACGCAGCCGCTCCTCGACCCGGCACGGAAACGCCGCCACCAGCTGCGCGCCCTTGTCGCTCGCCAGATCGATGAACACGCGCGGGCGCGCCGAGGGCAGGCGGCTCCAGTGCGCCGCTTCGAGGTCGAGCAGGCCGCGTTCGGCTTCATCGATCCACGGGGCGCACACCTCCAGCGCCGCCGCTTCGAGCAGCGCGCGCCTGTCCAGGCAGGCGACCGGGTCGCCGACGAATACGCGCAGCGTGGTCAGCATGAAGTGTTCGTGCGGCGTGACCCGCAGCGTGCTGGTGATGACGGCACTGTGCTGCAGCAGCACGCGGCTGCCGTTGATCAGGTCAGCGTCGCCGCTGGCGTCGAGCAGCGTGCTGAGGAAGCGGATGTCGGCCACTCGCCCGCGCACGCTGCCCACTTCGATGAAGTCGCCCACCTGGTAGGTGCGCGTCAGGAAAAGCACCGTACCGCCCATCGCCGAGATCAGGATGTCCTTGGATACGATGAGCGAAGCACCCGCCACAGCGGCCAGCGGCAGCGAGGACTGGTCGCCGCCCAGCGTCCAGGTCAGGCCGAGCAGCGCCAGGCAGATCAGCAGCGCGATATTGCGTATGGTCACCCAGGCCTGCTTGCGCTGCGACGGGTCTTCGAAGCGCGCGGCGGCCACGCGGCGGGCGGTGCGGGTGATCAGCACCGCCAGCGCGACGATGACCAGCGATACCAGCAGTTTGGTGAGCAGCGAGGGGTCGTACATCAGCGGAATCCGGACAGGCAGGCCCGCCATTATCGCTGCGGCAGCAGAGCCGCAGCGTGCCGCTCACATCGAGTAACGCAGCGTGAACCAGACGCCGCGCGGTGCGCCCGGCGCGATGAAGTTTGTGCTGAGCCAGTCGCCCGAGTTGTGGTTGTAGCCATCGGGACCGATGGCTCCGAGGATGGAGGGCGAGAAGGGATTGCGGCCAAGGCGGCCGGCGGTGAAGTACTCGGTATCGAACAGGTTGTTGATCAGCAGGCCGGCGGTCAGCCCTTTGCCCAGCTTGTAGCTGGTCATGAAGTTGAACACGGCATAGCCGGGGACAGAGCCCGGGTTGCGCGTCGGTTGCCGTGTCGCACTGACGGTACCGGTCGAGGTCGTATAGAGCACCGTCCGGGCAACCCCCTGCCGGTGCTCGTTGTTTTCGTTGCCACGGACGTAACTGTCTGAGTGTGCGACGACGCTGAAGCCTATGGTCCAGTCGTCGGTCAGATCGTAGCTCACGCTCGCGTTGAGATTGTGCAGCGCGACGCCGGGCATGCGGCTGCCCGGACGCACGCGGATCACCTGGCCAATGCCATTCAGGTTGAAGGCGCTGCTGTTATCTTGGTTCATCATCAGGAAGTCGTCTTCGAAGGTCGCGTCAGTCATCGAGTAGTTGATACTGAATCCGAAGCGTTCCTTGCGCCCGGAAAGACCCGTTTCGACGCCGCGCCGCCGGGTGTTGCCTATGGTGTCGAAGAAGCCCTGACCATTGCCGCGGGCGACGAAGTAGATGTCGTCCTTGAGGTCCGTCTGATAGAGCGCAACGTTCCATTGCGCGTTCTCACCCGCTGCGCCGCGCAGGCCGACCTCGTAGGACGTTGACCGGATCTGCGGGAGGAACGGGTCACCAGACAGCGTGGTGGGCAATGAGCAGGAGCGGTTCTCGAAGATGCTTTTCGGCCAGTAGTGCGCCGGATTGTTCGGGTCGCTGCCGACGAACACCGGCGTCTTGTCGAAGGCGCAGCCCAGTTCGATCACGCTGGGCGTGCGAGCGCCGCGCGACACGTTGCCATAGACGTTCAGCGTTTCGCGTGCCTGCCAGCTCATGCCGATGGACGGGTTGAACGACCGGTAGGTGAACTTTTCAGTCTCGGCCGGCTGCAGCTGTTTCGGATGCTTGATGCGCACCGGGACGTAGTTGCGCGGCGTGCTGCAGTCCTCGTCCGAGGTGCAGGTGTCGAATTCGTCCGGATTCGAACGCACGTCGCCGATCTGGAAGGCGCCGAAACCGTAGCGGGTGGCGATGACGTTCTTGCCGTCGGTATGGTTGTAGCGACCGGACGCGGTGATGTGCAGGGTATCGACCGGGCTCCAGGTTTCGCTGAAGTACAGGCTCTTTGTGGTGCTCGTGCCGCCGAAATCGTTGTTTGAAATCGGAGCGTCGGCGTCGCCGAACTGGGGGTGCGCCAGATCGGGTGCCAGGAAGGCGTGGCGGTCTGCCGTCAGGAAGCCCAGTTGTTGCGTATTGAGATAGGTGGCGCGCGCTGCGTCGATCGACGCGCCCACCATCACCTTGTGGTGATCGAGACTCCAGTTCAGCTGCATTGAACCGCCACTTACGATTTGGTCGATGCGGTTGTCGGTGATGACAGCCGTGGGCGTTCCTTCGACCCAGCCGGGCTGGCCGAGTGCAAAACCGTCGATCAGCCGCGGCCAGCGATTCGGATCGCTTTCATCGATGACGTTGTAAGGGCCGGGGAAGTCCACGGCCTGGTTCGGATCGCTGCGACAGGTGTCGTTATTTACCGGTGCAAGGTAGAGCACGAAATTCTGGTAGATGTCGCCGTTGATTTCTTCGCTGTAGAAAGCCTCACCTCCGAGGAAAAGCAGGTTCTGGCCCGGGAATCCATTGGACGCGCCAAGCGGGCCGTTGGGCGAAAACGTGTAGACGCCCACGTCGTAGGCACTTTCCAAGGCACCATCTCCATCGAAATCGATCAGTCCGCCGCTGGGTTCAGTCTTCGGTACATAGCCGCGATTGTAGAAAAACACCTCGAACGCGTTCTTGCTGGAGTCCATGTATTCCTTCAGCGCCGTCACGAAGAATTCGGGCAGCGGCAGGTTCTTCTGTGCCGCGTACTTTCCATCAAGATCGACCACGCCATTGTTGTTCAACCACTCATTGAAGATGTCGGAGGTGTAGATGTTCTCTCCCGCCGTACGGTTGATCGGTATGACGATGTAGTCCGGAACACCGTGCTGGTTCGTGCTCCGCATCAGGCAGGTGTGGCCTTCACCGGCGGCAGGCAGGCGTTTGGCAGCGCGCAGTTCGTCGTAGTCGGTGAATACGTCGGCGCCGATCTGATGACGGCGGCTGTTGCGGCGATAGGCCTGCCCGGTGACGGAAAAGCTGTCGCTGACCTGGAAGGCGCCGGACAGCTGGAACTGGGTCAGCGTGTTGGTCGTAGTGTCCGGCGAGCTGTAGATGCTGCTGCGGTCCTGCGCATACATCTCGGTGGGCAGCAGACCGTTGCCCACCAGTTCGGTGCGTACGAGCAGGGTGCTCAGGTTCAGGTCCAGCCGCTCGCCCCGCCAGCTCGCCTTGCCGAAAGCCTGGTTTACCTTGCTCGGCGAATCGGTGCGCCAGCCATCCTCGACGAAGAAGTTGCCCGCGCCGAACAGCGCGACGCTGCCATTGTTCCAGCCGCCTTCGACCTGGAGCTGGTTGCGGCCGTAGGAGCCGGACAGCAGCTCGGCGTCGAAGCCCGCGTGATTGAAGCCGTCCTTTGTTTTCACGGTGAAGGCGCCGCCCAGGGTGTTCAGTCCGAAGATCGGATTGGAGCCCGGAAAGACATCGACACCTGCGAGCGCATTCATCGGAATCATGTCCCAGTTCACGACGTCGCCGAACGGCTCGTTCACGCGTATGCCGTCGAAGAACACGGACAGCCCCTGCGGCGTGCCGATCTGCGGACCGGCGGTGAAGCCGCGGTACTGCACGTCCATCTGGAACGGATTGCCCTGATAGTCGTTCACGGTGACTGACTGCAGCTTGCGGTTGAGCAGGTCGCTCATGCTGAGCGAATGGGCCTGACGGATCTCCTCGGCGGTGATGCTCTGCACATTCCCCGGAATCTCCTCCCGCGTAAGGCCCAGCCCGGGCAGCGGGCCGATCTCGTGAAAGCGCTTGGCGCGCACCTTGATCTCTTCGAGCAGCACCGGTGCCGAATCGCTGCCCAGTGCCGGCAGCGCGTCGCTCTTCGCCGGCCTCGGTGCCGCCCGGTCGAGGAAATAGCCGCCGCGGCCGTCACCGACGACTTCCAGGCCGCTGCCCTCGAGCAGGATGCGGAAGCCTTCCGTCAGACTGTGCTGCCCTCTGAGCGGCCGGCTGTCCAGCCCCTCCGTGAGATTGGGGTCGAACGACAGCGTGATGCCGCTCTGACCGGCGAAGCGCGACAGCGCGCGCCCGAGCGGGCCGGCCGGCAGGTCGTAGCCGCGGATCTGCGTATTGGCGGCGGTCTGGGCGCGCGCGTCGGGTGCGGAATTTAGCGCGCTCACCATCAGGCCGAGTGCGACGGCCGTCCGCGTCCTTCTGTTCCGGGTCATGCTGCCTCTCCTCGATGACGCTCTCCTGCAGGACAGGTCAATCGAGCACAGCAAAAGGTGACAGCCCGGACGAAATCTCTCAGCCTGCCGCTTGGATGAGACCCCAATAGCGGGTGCGCCAGACGATGCGCAGCGGACGCGTGCGCTGCAGGCTGTCGAGGATGCGGTCGGGGTCGTCGAGCTGGAAGGCGCCGGAAATCGCCATGTCGGCGACGGCCGGATCGCAGCGCAGCACCCCGCTGCGGTAACGCGACAAGAGATCGATGAATTGCCGCAGCGGCATGTGGTCGGCGTACAGCGTGCCCTCCAGCCAGGCGAGGGCGTTGTCGTCCAGCGGTCGCGGTGGCGACGCCCTGTCGTGCCCGAAGAAGGTCTCGCTGCCGCCCTCGATGATCAGTGCGTGGCCCGGCGCATCCGCCGGCCGGACCTCGACGGCACCCTCGCTGACGCCGAGATAGGTGGTCTGCGCGTCCCGTCGCACCGTAAAACGCGTGCCCAATGCGCGCATCCGCCCATGTTCGACGTCGACGACGAGGGGGCGGTGGCTGCTGTCCGCGGCGGTTTCGACATGGATCTCTCCTCTCTGCAGCAGGAGGCGTCTTTCCTGTGTGTCGAAACGGACGTCGACCGCGCTGTCGGTGTTCAGATGCAGGGTGCTGCCGTCCGCCAGTGCGACTGTGCGGCGTTCTCCGACGGCGGTGCGGTGGTCTGCCAGCCACCCGTCCCACGGCAGGAACTGCCAGGACAGCGTGGCCACCGACCCGGATGCGAGAGCGACCGAGAGCGCTTTCAGCGCCACGCGGCGGTCGTCACCGAGCACATGCATGCCGAGCTTCGGTGGGATGCCGCTCAATGCGCGCTGGAGTTTTTCGGCACGCTGCCAAGCCGCCGCGTGCAGGGCGCTGCGCGCACGCCAACTGTCCAGGGCCTGCTGCTCTTCGGGGCTCAGCGGACCTTCCTGCATGCGCAGCAGCCACTCGGCGGCTTCGCGCAGCACCGCGCCATCCGGCCGCTCGATTGGAGTAGGGTAGGGCGCCATCGCATCAATCGATGTGTTCGAGGCAGTGGATCATCGCCTCGGCCATGTAGCGCTTGATGGTGCGTTCGCTGCTGCCGAAGCGGGCGGCGATGTCGGCATAGGTCAGGCCCTCGAGTTGCGACAGCAGGAAGGCCTCGCGTACGCGGCCGGGTAGACGCGTCAGCAGGTCGTCGATCTGCTGCAGCGTCTGCAGCAGCACAGTCCGTTCCTCAGGGCTGATGGCAAAGTCTTCAGGCAAGTGAGCCAGCGCTTCGACATAGGCCTTCTCGAGCGACTGACGGCGCCGGAGGTTGATGAGGATGCGACGGGCAATGGTGGCCAGGTAGGCGCGCGGCTCGACGATGCGCTCCAGCGGATGTGACGGCGTAGTTGTCCATACGCTGACGAAGGTGTCCTGGGCGAGGTCGGCGGCATCGATGCGCGAGTTCATGCGACGCGCCAGCCAGCCTATCAGCCAGGGCTGGTGATCCAGATAGAAGGACGTGAACCCGGTGTCGTCGGCAGTCTTCTGCATGGCAAGGCGGGGGGGCAGTGTCGGAAAGCGCCTGACGAATCCGGTCTCACCGTGCCGTCAGGCAGTCGCTGGCGGCCAAATGTCCCGGTTGTGGGCCTGGGCGAAAAGGGACATCTTCCCGACCCTATGCCCGACCACGCCAGCCCGGCTGCGCGCCGGGCGATCCGCCCATGGTCTGCCTATTGCCGTCGACCGAGGTGATCGACCATGTTGATGATGGTGCGCATCTGCGGCGCTTCACGCGTTGCGTAGCCGTACAGATCGCCCGGCGTGGTGTAGCCCCACCAGTCCCAGCAACCCATCGGGTTGCCGACGCTGTCCCACAGGCCGCGCTCGAACGGTTCGATGGCGCCGACCCGCGGGAACAGCAGCACCAGCTTCAACGGACCGGCCCAGCGGACGTAACCGGCGCCCTCGGTAAAGGCGCGGTAGGTGGTGTCACTCATGCCTTGCTTGCAGCCGTGCAGTGCGACGTGGATCTGGCAGCTTTCGCTGCCGCAGCGCTGGGGCACATAGACGCGTGCGTCCTCCGCGAGGCCCAGCGCGCGACGCCGGGTCTGCGCATCGCCCGGGCCGGCCGGCACGAAGTCGGCCTGCTTGAGCACGTACCAGCGGCCGTTACCGGCATTCGGCCGCGCGTCTGGCCGACGGCGCAGATGACGTAGCAGTTCGCCGGCAGCATCGAAGTCGCAGCCGCTGACGTAGTCCTCGTCGCGGGCGTCGCAACTGCCCTGGGCCGGGTCGCTGGTCGGCATGGTGTGCGGCGTCGAGCGCGGCTCGCCCCGTTTTGGCGCGGCATCGAAGGCGCGGAAGTAGGTGTGCTGGGCGGCTGACGCCTTGGCGCCGACGACGCGATCGTCCTGCCCGCGGTACTCCCATATCTGCTGCGAGGCGATGCCGTCGACCGGATCGATCCGCCGCTGTTGCGCCAGCTTGCGCGTATCGCTCACCAGATCATCCACGTCGATGTCGCGTTCGCCGGAACTGAACAGTGACAGTCCGAACAAGGGGCCGAACAGCTCGCGCAGCCGGTCGCGGCCGAGCACCAGGCAGTCATTGGTGGCACGCGTCACGAAGCCCTGGGCGCACAGATAGGGCGGCCCCGACACGATGCCGATGCCGCGTACCCGCGACGAATGCGCAACGCCCAGCTGGACCGCCATGGCGGCGCCGGACGACAGGCCGGACACGGTGAAGTCGGTACGTTCGATCCGGTCGAGCACCGGCGGCGCCTCGGCCATCGCAGTGCGGATGGGGAATGCGGCAAGGAGCAGAGCGACGAAAACGGCGTGGAGAGGACCGTGCAGTCGCATGAGGGTCGTCCGGGAATGTCGATGACGATTCAGTATGCGGACACACATGTTGCAATGCAACAGCGCGGCCGCGGCTGCAGAAACAAGTCAGGACGAACGGTAACGGCGATACTGTCCGCGGCCGGCGCGCTTGGCGTCGTACATCGCCTCGTCGGCACAGTCCATCAAGGCGGCCGAGTTGTCGGCGTCGTCCGGATAGAGCGCGATGCCGATGCTGGCGCCGATGTGCAGCGTGTGGCCGCTCACCTCGAAGGCGCTGCCGAGCGCACCGACGATGCGTGCCGCAAGCTGGGCGCAGGGCTGCGGCTCGTTGTCCAGCAGCGGCATCAGCACGACGAATTCGTCGCCGCCCAGTCGCGCAACAGTGTCCTCGCCGCGCAATTCGCGCTGCAGCCGATCGGCCACCTCCTTCAGCAGCAGATCGCCGACGGCGTGCCCGTGTTCGTCATTTACCTCCTTGAAGCGATCCAGATCGACGAACAGGAGACCGACGCGCGCCATGCGCCGCTGCGCCTGCTTGAGTGCCTGCGCCAGACGTTCGAGCAGCAGCGCGCGGTTGGGCAGGCCGGTCAGCGCGTCATGACTGGCACGACGCATCAATGCTTCGTCGGCCAGGCGTTTCTCGGTGACATCGACGAAGAAGCCGGCCAGACAGCGGCGGTCATCGATATCGATCAGGTTGTGCGTGATGTCGGCATGGAAGAGCACGCCGTCCTTGCGGCGCATCAGCGCGCCTTCGAGACGACCGCTCTCGATGCCGGCACAGCGCGCGAACTGCTCCACGTTGGCGGGATACAGTTCCGGAGGCTGCAGATCGCGCCACTCAAGCGTGCGCATCTCGTCTCTTGAGTAGCCCAGCATGGCGCACAGCGCGGGATTGGCGTCGACACAGCGACGGGTTGCCACGTCGACGATCAGGATGCCCTCGGCCGAGGTGGCGAACAGGATTTCCGAGCGACGCAGCGACTCGCGCAGCCGACGGGCGGCCTCCGCGGCACGCAGCACGAAACGGATGCGATGCGGCAGCAGGGTCCAGCTGATCGGCTTTGTCAGGAAGTCGCTCGCGCCGACGGCGAAGGCGCGTTGCACCGATGCGGCATCGTCGCTCGCCGTCATGATGATGATGGGGCAGGTATCTTCGCCGCCCAGTTCGCGCATGCGGGCGCAGGTTTCGTAGCCGTCGGCACCCGGCATGTGCACGTCCAGCAGCGCCAGATCGGGCGGCGCCTCGCGGAATGCCTCGATCGCGGCGAGGCCGTCTGCCACGGCGTGCATCCTCATGCCGCGTGTGGACAGCACCTTGTTCACCATCAGCGGGATGATGGGATCGTCGTCGGCCACAAGGATGACCGGCGACGCGTCGTCCGTCCTCTCGAGGTCAATGTCGGGGTTGTGTTGCTCGCCGTGCATTCCGGGCGCTCTCCGCATATCGGTTCCAAGGTCTGGAGGAAGCCCGCATACTCACCGGGCTGCACGCACGGGCGGCGCATGGCCGGCGGGCTTCATCGCCGGCGGCATAATCCGCTCCAGGGTGGATATTCGGCCGGAAGACCGGGCGGCGCAACCGTGCGAGCGCTCCGGATGATGCGAAGTGCACATCGGAAGAGCTTCCGGGCGGCGGTCCCGGACAGGTGCCGCAAGCAAGAGACGTCCGACTGCGGCCGCGGAGACGAACCCTGTCAGCGCGTCCCGATCACGGTGCGATCGGACAGGAAAAAGGGCCCGGAACGAGATCCGAGCCCTGATATGGTGGTGGAGGCGGCGGGAATCGAACCCGCGTCCGCAAGCCCTACACAGACAGTTCTACATACTTAGCCTGGCCATTTGATCTAACCCGTCACCCGCCGACCCGGCAGGCTGATGAAAGGCGATCCGCTTGATTTTCGTGATGCACCACGCGGCGGAGTGCATCCTTACTTTAGCTGTTAATGGCGCTGCGACCGGTTGCCCGGCCCGACCCGCTAATCAGTCGGTGCAGCGTCCGGCCTTAAGCGGCCAGAGCGTAAGATTCGTCGTTGGCGACTATCTAATTTTCGGTTGGATTTACGAGGTACTCCGACCCTCGGTATGCCCTGCGCTGCTTCGCGACCCACGTCGAGACCAGGTCGCCCCCAGTGAGCGATAGATGGTACCACCTCGATCGATTACAAGAGGGGCAGAAGTTCGAGCGGGTGATGGATGGTGTGGTCGGCGCCCCACTCGCTGTGGTGGCGGGCGCAGCCCAGATAGCCGAAGGCTGCGGTCACCGAGCGCATGCCGGCAGCGCGCGCCGCCTGGATGTCGCGTTCGTCGTCGCCGACGTAGATGCAGTCTCCGACCTCGACGCCCAGTTCGCTCGCCGCCAGGCGCAAACCTGCCGGATCGGGTTTGGGCACCGGCACGCTGTCGCCGCTGACAATGCTCGCGGCACGCTCGTGCAGGCCAAGTTCGCGCATAAGGGGCACGGTGAAGCGAGCCGCCTTGTTGGTGACCACACCCCAAGGGATGGCCGCCTGCTCTAACCGGGTCAGAACTTCGCCCATGCCGTCGAACAGCCGGGTATGGACGCAGATCGCGGACGCGTAGAGCGTCAGGAATCGGTCCGCCAGTTCTGCGTAGCCAGCATCGTCCGGTGTCACGCCAAAACCTGCGCCGATCAGGCCGCGGGCACCCGCCGAGGTATGCGGGCGCAGGGTGTCGGCAGGAAGCTCGGGCAGACCGCGTTCAATGCGCAGGCGGTTGAGTGCGCCGCCGAGATCGGGCGCGGTGTCGGCCAGCGTGCCGTCCAGATCGAACAGCACGCCGCGTGTGCGCGGCTCATTCATCGCGTACACACCGCATCAGGTAATTGACCGCAGTGTCCTTGCCGAGCGAGTAGACCTTGGTGAACGGGTTGTAGCTCATGCCCATCAGTTCAGCTTCGCGCAGGCCGGCGTCGCGCGCGTCGCGCGCCAGTTCCGACGGCTTGATCATCTTTTCGTATTCATGGGTGCCGCGCGGCAGCAGGCGCAGCACGTACTCGGCGCCGATCACCGCGAACAGCCACGATTTGGGATTGCGGTTCAGCGTCGAGAAGAACACCGTGCCGCCGGGCCGTACCAGAGTCGCGCAGGCGCGCACGATACTGGCAGGATCGGGCACGTGCTCGAGCATTTCCATGCAGGTCACCACGTCGTACTGAGCGGCGCGCGCCCGGGCGTGGTCCTCGGCCGATTCGAGCAGGTACTCGACGCGGTTCCCGCTTTCCAGCAGGTGCAGGCGCGCGACCGACAGTGCCTTCTCGCCGAGGTCGATACCGGTCACGCTGGCGCCGCGCACCGCCATGCTCTCGGCGAGGATGCCGCCACCGCAGCCGACGTCAAGCACGCGCTTGCCGGTGAGGCCGACGCAGCGGTCTATCCAGTCCAGACGCAATGGATTGATGTCGTGCAGCGGCTTGAACTCGGACTCCGGATCCCACCAGCGGTGGGCGAGCTCCGAAAATTTCTCCAGTTCGAGCGGGTCGGCGTTCTGATGTGTCGTCATGAGCGAAAGGACAGTCTGGCGTGCGCGAGGTTTCACGACCGGGGTAACGATAGTAATGCCGCAATCCGGTTGGCGACGGGCGAAAAAAAGCCCTGCACGAATGCAGGGCTTTTGACGAGATCGGGAACCCGATTACTTCTGGGTACCGATGATCTCGATTTCAACGCGACGATCCGGCTGCAGGCAGTCCACCAGCTTCTTGTTGCTGCGGTGTTCCTTGCCCATCTTCATGCAGCTGTCGCCGGTCACCGGCTGGGCTTCACCCTTGCCTTCGGTGTAGACGCGGTTGGCTTCAACGCCCTTGCTCACCAGGTAGTCCTTGACGGCGGCAGCGCGCTTTTCCGACAGGGTCTGGTTGTACTTGTCCTTGCCGATGCGGTCGGCGTGGCCAACGGCGATGATGACTTCCAGGTCGATCGAGCTCAGCTTGCTGACTGCGTCGTCGATCTTGGACTTGCCTTCCGGACGCAGCGTGGCCTTGTCGAAATCGAACAGGGCGTCAGCCGACAGGGTGACCTTCTGCGCAGCGGGCTTCGGAGCCGGAGCGGGGGCCGGAGCCGGCTCGGCAGCCTTCGGCGCCGGGGCGGCGGCAGGAGCCGGCTTCTCGCAGACGTCCTTCGGCAGCAGATCCTTGTCGCAGGCGCAACCGACTTCCGGGATCGAGGCAGCGTAGGCCGGCGTCCAGTAACCGGTTCTCCAGCACAGGCCGTCGGCGCTGCGGGCGACGACGCCACGGGCGTCGATCACATAGGGAATGTGGGCCTTCATTGCCGGGTCGACCTTGATGTCTTCCATGGCCGACACGTTGGAGGCGAAACCGGCCGTGGCGGCCAGCAGGGCGATGAGCAGCGGTTTTTGCGTCAGTTGTTTGAGCATGATCCCCTCTTATAAAACTTGAAGCGGTTGTCAACCGGCCTGCCCGCCTGTCTTGGACCTGACAGGCAAAACTGGCGGCAAACCCACGTAAGACTGTGGTATTGCCGGGCAGCGATGCATAAAAACAAGGCCGCAAGCCGTTATAGAGCCACCTGATTTTGCCACAGGCGCGCACGTGCCTTCAAATCGTTGTTGTGCAGGTGCAACAAGCTTCCATTCTCCACGCGCGCTTCTCCTGCGACCCATACATCGGTCACGTGTTCCCGGCCCGCAGCATAGACAAGATGCGAAACGGGTGAGTAGCACGGGCGTGTCGTCGCGTCGTCGAGACTGACTGCGCACAGGTCAGCACTCTTGCCGGGGCGGATGGAACCTGTTTCAGCATCGATGCCCAGCGCGCGGGCGCCACCTAGTGTTGCCATGTGCAACAGGTGTCCGGCTGCAAGGGCGGCCGCGTCGCCAGAGGTGAGCTTTGCCAGCAGTCCGGCGTGCCGCATCTCCTGGAACATGTCCAGCCGGTTGTTGCTGGCGGCACCGTCGGTGCCCAGCCCGACATTGACGCCGGCCGCAGCCAGCGCGGCGGTCGGGCTTGCGCCGCTGGCCAGCTTCATGTTCGACGTCGGACAGTGCGCCACGCTGGCGCCTTCGCGGGCAAGCAGGGCGATGTCGTCGTCGGTCAGGTGCACCGAATGAACGGCGATCAGGTTGGGGCCGAGGAGGCCAAGCCGGCGCAGTCGCTCGAGCGGGCGCACGCCATGTTGCGCGATACCCTGTTCGATCTCGTCAGCGGTTTCGTGGATGTGCATGTGGACTGGCAGATCCAGTTGCTCGGCCAGTGTGCGGACGCGTTCGAAAGTGGCGTCTGAAACGGTGTAGGGCGCGTGCGGCGCCAGCGTGAAGTGCAGTAAAGGTTCGTGCTTGAAGCGATCGCGCACGGCAAGACCCTTGCTGAGATACTGGTCGGCATCGGCCGCCCAGGCACTCGGGAATTCCAGTACGACGATGCCCAGCGCCGCGCGCATGCCCGCCTCCAGCGCCGCTTCGGCCGCTGCATCAGGGAAGAAGTACATGTCGCTGAAGGTGGTAACGCCACCGCGGAGCATTTCGGCGCAGGCGAGCAGGGTGCCGTCGCGCACGAAGTCGTGGCTCACGTGCTTCTGTTCGGCCGGCCAGATATGTTCGGTCAGCCAGCGCATCAGTGGCTGGTCATCGGCGTAGCCACGCAGCAGGTTCATCGCGGCGTGAGCGTGCAGGTTGATGAGTCCGGGGGTGAGCACATGTTCGCCCAAGGTGCGCAGCGTGCGCGGCCGGTAGCGGCGGCGCGCCTCGTCCGACGGCAGCAGGTCGGCGATACGCCCGTCCTGCACCGCAACGGCGTGATGTTCGAGGACGACGCCGGCCGGCTCGACCGGGATGACCCAGCGGGCTTCGATCAGCAGGTCGATGTCGGTCTGGGCTTCGTGGCTCTGCATGGCAGACGGATTCGGCTCTCTGGATTCAGGTGGCGCAGTGTAGTCCGGCGGCTGCCCGCTGAGGGCCCCGAGGTCGATGCAAGCGCATGTTAAACTTGCGGTTTGGCTGAACAAACCGGCGGTTTCCAACGCGCCGGGTTCATTTCAACAGACAGCCGACGTCCGCCCGATCCCCCGATGACCACATCTTTTGCCAAGGAAACACTGCCCATTTCGCTCGAAGACGAAATGCGGCACTCCTATCTCGATTACGCGATGAGCGTGATCGTCGGCCGCGCGCTGCCCGATGTGCGCGACGGCCTGAAACCTGTGCATCGACGCGTGCTGTTCGCGATGCACGAAGCGAACATCACGCACAGCCGTCCTTATGTGAAGTGCGCGCGTGTGGTCGGTGACGTGATGGGTAAGTATCACCCGCACGGCGATTCGGCGATTTACGACACGCTGGTCCGGATGGCGCAGGACTTCTCGCTGCGCTACACGCTGATCGACGGTCAGGGCAATTTCGGTTCGGTCGACGGCGACAACGCGGCGGCGATGCGTTACACCGAGTGCCGTCTGGACAAGATCGCGGCCGAACTGCTGGCCGACATCGACAAGGAAACGGTCGATTTCGGGCCGAACTACGACGGCAAGGAGCAGGAGCCGCTGGTCCTGCCCAGCCGCATCCCCAATCTGCTGATCAACGGCAGCGCCGGCATCGCGGTCGGCATGGCGACCAACATCCCGCCGCACAACCTCGGTGAAGTACTCGACGCCTGCCAGTTGCTGCTGAAAGAGCCGGAAACGACGATCGAGCAGCTGATCGACATCGTGCAGGCGCCCGATTTCCCGACCAGTGGCCTGATCTACGGGCTTTCGGGCGTACGCGAGGGCTATCTGACCGGTCGCGGCCGCGTCGTGATGCGCGCGCGCACCCATTTCGAGGACATCGACCGCGGCAACCGTCAGGCCATCATCGTCGACGAACTGCCGTATCAGGTGAACAAGAAGACCCTGCTTGAGCGCATCGCCGAGCTGGTGAATGAGAAGAAGGTCGAAGGCATCTCCGACATCCGTGACGAGTCGGACAAGTCCGGCATGCGCGTGGTGATCGAGCTGAAGCGCGGCGAAGTGCCGGAAGTCATCCTGAACAACCTGTACAAGCTGACCCAGCTGCAGGACACCTTCGGCATGAATATGGTGGCGCTGGTCGATGGCCGCCCGCGTCTGCTGAACCTGCGCGACATGCTGGACTGCTTCCTGTCGCATCGGCGCGAGGTGATCACCCGCCGCACCGTGTTCGAACTGCGCAAGGCGCGCGAGCGGGGCCACGTGCTGGAAGGCCTGGGCGTTGCGCTGTCCAACATCGACGAAATCATCGCGCTGATCAAGGCATCGGCTTCGCGTGCGGAAGCGCAGGTGGCGCTGATGGACCGCGCCTGGAAGTCGCCGCTGGTCGACGAAATGCTGGCCCGCGCCGGCGCCGAAGCTTTCCGCCCGGATGGGCTGGACGCCGCATTCGGCTCCTTCGCCGACGGCTATCGCATGTCGGACGCGCAGGCCAAGGCCATTCTTGACATGCAGCTGGCCCGCCTGACCGGGCTGGAGCAGGAAAAGATCATGTCGGAGTACAAGGAGGTGATCGAGCAGATCATCGACCTGCTCGACATCCTGGCCCGCCCGGAGCGGATCAACTGGATCATTTCCGACGAAATGCGCCAGATCCGCGAACAGTTCGCCGACGGCCGCAAGTCGGAAATCATCGTGCACACGCAGGATCTCGGCATCGAGGACCTGATCGCGCAGCAGGACATGGTGGTCACGCTGTCGCACGGCGGCTACTTCAAGCGCCAGCCGCTGGCCGATTACCGCTCGCAGAAGCGCGGTGGGCGCGGCAAGCAGGCGGCGGCGGTGAAGGAAGACGACTTTGTCGACCAGCTCTTCGTCGCCAATACGCACGACTACATCCTGTGTTTCTCGAACCGCGGCCGTGTGTATTGGCTCAAGGTCTATGAGGTGCCGGAGGGCTCGCGCAATTCGCGCGGAAAGCCCATCGTGAACCTGTTCCCCCTGTTCGATGGCGAAAAGATCACCGCGGTGCTTCCGGTCAAGGAGTTCGACGAGGATCACTACATATTCATGGCCACCGGTCGAGGTACCGTGAAGAAGACGCCGCTGGCCGACTTCGGCAACCCGCGCAAGGCCGGCATCATCGCTGTCGATCTCGACGAGGGCGACGCGCTGATCGGCGTGGCCATAACCGACGGTTCGGACGACATCATGCTGTTCTCCGACGCTGGCAAGGCGGTGCGCTTCGCTGAAGCCGACGTGCGCCCGATGGGCCGAACCGCGCGTGGTGTGCGCGGCATGATGCTGGAGGACGGCCAGAGCGTGATCTGCATGCTGGTGTCGAAGAACGACGAGCTGAGTGTGCTGACCGCGACCGAGAACGGCTATGGCAAGCGCACCCGCGTCACCGAATACCCGAAGCACGGCCGCGGCACCAAGGGTGTCATCGCGATCCAGACCAGCGAGCGCAACGGCGGCGTGGTCGGCGCGGTGCTGGTCGAGCCGACCGACGAAATCATGTTGATCTCGACCGGTGGCGTGCTCATCCGCACCAGGGTGGTGGATATCCGCGAAATGGGGCGCTCGACCCAGGGCGTCACGCTGATCAACCTCGATGACGGCACGCTGCTGGCCGGTCTGGAAAAGGTGATCGAGAGCGACAGCGAGCAGGACGCCGAAGTGGACGCCGACATCGATACCGACGCGGACGCCGCAGCCGGCGAGGGCGAGGAATAGGAAGGGCGATGCGTGCGCGCGCGTACAACTTCGGCGCCGGTCCGGCCATGATGCCGGACGCGGTGATCGAACGTATCGCGCGCGAGTGGCAGAACTTCCGCGGCGAAGGCTATTCGGCGATGGAGCTCGGGCATCGCAGCGAGCACTTTGCCGAGATCCACGCCCGCGCCAAGGCCGACCTGCGCGAACTGTTGGGGGTGCCCGCGTCGCACCACATTCTGTTCCTGCACGGCGGTGCCACGCCGCATTTCGCGATGGTGCCGCTGAACCTTGCCCAACCGGGGCAGAGTGCGGATTACATCCACACCGGCTACTGGTCGGACAAGGCGATGGCCGAGGCGAGCTCGCTGGTGAATGTGCGCATCGCAGCGAGTGCCGCGGCCAGCGAATTCGACCGCGTGCCCGAGCGCGCCGGCTGGCAGCTCGACCCGGCCGCGGCCTATGTGCACATCTGCGCCAACGAAACGATCGGCGGCGTCGAGTTCGCCGACTATCCGGACACCGGAGACGTACCGCTGGTGGCCGACATGTCGTCCAACATTCTGTCGCAGCCGCTGGATGTCGCGCGTTTCGGCCTGATCTATGCCGGTGCGCAGAAGAACATCGGTCCGGCCGGCCTGGCCATCGTCATCATCCGTGACGACCTGCTTGGCCGCGTGCGCAGCGGCGTGCCGTCGGTGATGAATTACGCGCGGCACGTCGAATGGGATTCGATGTACAACACACCTGCAGCCTTCGCCATCTGGGTGGCGGGGCTGGTGTTCGAGTATGTGAAGAAGGAGGGCGGTGTCGCCGAGATGGCGCGCCGCAGCGCGGCCAAGGCCCGATGCATCTACGACGTGCTGAACGCCTCCCGGCTGTACACGAACCGTATCCAGCCCGCCTCGCGCTCGCGCATGAACGTGCCCTTCTTCCTGCGCGAGCCAAGGCTGGAGACACGCTTTCTCGACGGTGCGCGCCGGCGCGGCCTGCTGAACCTGAAAGGTCATCGCGCGACCGGCGGCATACGCGCGTCGCTCTACAACGCGATGCCGCTGGACGGCGCGCGCGAGCTGGCCGAATACATGACTGAATTTGAACGCAGACACGGTTGAATGATGGCCTCCGATCCGAGCTCGAACGACGAATTACTGAAACTGCGCGACGCCATCGATGCGATCGATACCCAGGTGCTGCAGCTCATTTCCGAGCGCGCACGGCACGCGCACCGCATCGGCGAAATCAAGCACGGCAACATCTACCGCCCGGAGCGCGAAGCGCAGGTGCTGCGCCGGCTGGCAGACGACAATCCGGGCCCGCTGCCGCCGCAGGCGGTGAAGACGGTGTTCCGCGAAATCATGTCGGTCTGTCTGGCGCTGGAACAGCCGCTGACGGTCGCCTTTCTCGGACCGGTCGGCACCTTCTCGGAGAGCGCGGCGCGTCGCCATTTCGGTTCCGCCCCGACCTTCCTGCCGCACGCCACGATCGACGATGTGTTCCGTGCTGTCGAGTCGGGCAACGCGTCCTACGGCGTCGTGCCGGTCGAGAATTCGACCGAGGGCGCGGTCGGTCGCACGCTGGACATGCTGCTCAGCACGACACAGATGGTGTGCGGCGAGGTGATGCTGCGTGTCGAGCAGAACCTGATGACGCGCGATACCTCTCTGAAGGACATCCGCTGCGTCTACTCGCACGCGCAGTCGCTGGCGCAGTGCCACGAGTGGCTGAATCGCAATCTGCCCGGCGTGCCGGTCATCGCCGTGGCCAGCAATGCCGAGGCGGCGATCCGTGCGTCGGAGGAAGAACGCGCTGCGGCGATTGCCGGCGAGGCGGCCGCGGCCGCCTACGGCCTGAAGATACTTGCGGCGAACATCGAGGACGATCCGGCCAATACGACGCGCTTCCTGGTGATCGGCGAGCACGATGCCGGCCCGTCGGGCCGCGACAAGACTTCGATGATCTTCACCGTGCAGAACAAGTCGGGCGCTGTCGTGCGTCTGCTTCAACCGCTGGCCGAGCAGGGCGTCAGCATGACCAAGCTGCAGTCGCGCCCGGTGCGCGGTTTCGGTAATGGTGGCTGGCAGTATGTCTTCTATGTCGATATCGAAGGTCACCAGAGCGAACCTGCGGTGAGCGAAGCACTCTCACGCATCCGTGCCGAGGCCGGGTCGTTGAAGGTGCTCGGTTCCTATCCCGTTTCCGTGAGCAGTTCATGAGCGTTTTCGACCGCGCTTCGGCGCACATCCGTTCGATTTCCCCTTACCAGCCGGGCAAGCCGATTTCGGAACTGGCCCGCGAAATGGGGCTGGACGAGGCGGGCATCGTCAAGCTGGCGTCCAACGAGAATCCGCTGGGCATGAGCGATAAGGCAAGGGCCGCTGCGCTGGCGGCGATTGCCGACGTGCCGCGCTATCCGGACGGCAACGGCTTCGACTTGAAGCAGGCGGTTTCGCGGCATCACGATGTCGCGATGAACCAGATCGTGCTCGGCAACGGCTCGAACGACATTCTCGAAATGGTTGCCCGCGCGCTGCTCGGTCCCGGCAGCAGCGCCGTCTATTCGAAACACGCCTTCGCTGTCTATCCGCTGGCGACGCTGGCGGCGGGCGCCACCGGCATCGAAGTGCCGGCGCTCGACTATGGCTGCGATCTCGACGCGATGCGCGCGGCCATCCGCGACGACACGCGCGTCGTGTTCATCGCCAACCCGAACAATCCGACCGGTACCTTCATCGAGGCCGGTGCGCTGGAACGTTTCGTCGCCGCCGTGCCGCGCGACGTGCTGGTGGTGCTGGACGAGGCCTACAGCGAGTATCTGCCGTCGCATCTGGCCTACGACAGCGCGCGCTGGATCGAGCGCTACCCGAACCTGCTGGTGTCGCGCACCTTCTCCAAGGCCTATGGTCTGGCCGGTCTGCGCGTCGGCTACGGCATCGGCCAGCCGGACGTGATCGACCTGCTCAATCGGGTGCGTCAGCCGTTCAACGTCACCAACGTCGGTCTGGCGGCAGCCGTCGCCGCATTGGCGGACCAGGACTTCGTGCGCCGCTCGGCCGAACTGAACGCGGCCGGCTTGAAGCAGATGGAAGCCTTCTTCGACGCGGCCGGCATCGGCTACATCCGCTCCTACGGTAACTTCATCGCTTTCCGCGCCGGTGATGGTGCAGCCGTCAACCGCCGGCTGCTGGAGCAGGGCGTCATCGTGCGGCCGATTGCCGGCTACGCGATGCCCGAGTGGCTGCGGGTGTCGATCGGACTGGAAACCGAGAACGCGCGCTTCATCGATGCGCTGAAAAAGGCGCTGGCGTGAGTGACGTACTGATCGGACGTCTGGTCGTTGTCGGCGTCGGCCTGATCGGCGGCTCCTTTGCCGCCGCGCTGCGCCGGGCCGGCCAGGTCGGTGAAATCGTCGGTGTTGGCCGCAGTGCGGACAGCAAGCGTGAAGCGCTCGAACTCGGGCTGATCGATCGCGCCGAATCCGACTGGGCCGCTGCGCTCGCGGGCGCCGATCTGGTGCTGCTGGCGATGCCGGTCGGCCAGATGGAGGCGGTCATGTCGGCGATGCTGCCTCACCTCCCGGCGCACACGGTGGTCACCGACGCCGGAAGCACCAAGGGCGACGTCGTGGCGGCGGCCCGCCGTTGCTTCGGCGAGCGTGTGCGTCAGTTCGTACCCGGTCATCCAATCGCAGGTGCCGAGAAGAGTGGCCCGCAGGCAGCACGTGCCGATCTGTACGAGCGGCGCCGTGTCGTGCTGACGCCCCTGGCGGAGAACGGCGGCGCGGCCATCGAACTGGTGCGCCAGGCCTGGCTGGCCTGCGGTGCGCTGCTGACCGTGACGACGCCCGAGCACCATGATCGCTGGCTGGCGTCGGTCAGCCATCTGCCGCATCTGCTGTCCTTCGCGCTGGTGTCGGAACTGGCTGCGCGCCCGAACGCCGAAGAGATCTTCAATCTGGCGGGTGGTGGCTTTCGCGATTTCACACGCATCGCCGGCAGCCATCCGGAGATGTGGCGCGACATCTTTTTCGCCAACCGCGAGGCGCTGCTGACCGAACTGAGCGCTTACGAAACCGAACTTGCACGCTACCGCGCGCTGATCGAATCCGGCGATGCCGCCGGCCTCGAGTCGCTGATCGGTACCGCGCGTGAAGCACGTACCGCCTGGGCGCAACGCCAGGGCTGAACACAACACGAGGCGCATGGGCGCCGCCCGAACACGATGAAAACCGAATTCCTCGACCTTTCGCCCGCTTCGTCCGCACGCGGCACGCTGCGGCTTCCGGGCTCCAAGAGCATTTCCAACCGCGCCTTGCTGCTGGCCGCGCTGGCCGAGGGCGATACGCTGCTGCACGACCTGCTGTCGTCGGACGATGTCGACCGCATGCTCGATGCACTGCGCACGCTGGCCGTTAACTGGTGCCACGCCGGTGGCGACGACTACGTCATCAGCGGCACCGGTGGGCGCTTCCCGGTCAAGAAGGCAGACCTCTTCCTCGGCAATGCCGGTACCGCCTTCCGTCCGCTCACCGCCGTGCTGGCGCTGATGGGCGGCGAGTACCGCCTGCACGGCGTGCCGCGCATGCACGAGCGGCCGATCGGAGATCTGGTCGATGCGCTGCGCCAGGTTGGCGCTCGCATCGACTACGAGGGCAACGACGGCTTTCCGCCCTTGCGCATCCATCCGGCGCAGATCAACGAAGTGCCGGTGGTGCGCGTGCGCGGCGACGTGTCCAGCCAGTTCCTGACCGGCTTGCTGATGGCCTTGCCGCTGACCGGCCGCGCACTGCGCATCGAGGTCGAAGGCGAGCTGATTTCCAAGCCCTACGTCGACATCACGCTGGCGCTGATGCGCCAGTTCGGCGTCAACGCCGAGCGCGAGGGCTGGGCGGCGATCAATCTGCCGGCCGGTGCGCGCTATGTGTCGCCCGGCGAGTGCTTCGTCGAGGGGGACGCGTCGTCCGCCTCCTATTTCCTGGCCGCAGGGGCCATCGGCGGCGGTCCGGTGCGTGTCGAGGGCGTCGGTCGCGACTCGGTGCAGGGCGATGTCGCCTTCGCGCAGGCGCTCGAACAGTTGGGTGCCGTGGTGGCGATGGGGCCGAACTGGATCGAGGCGCGCGCGCCCGAGGGCGGTCGACTGCGCGCATTCGACCTTGACCTGAACCACATTCCGGATGCCGCGATGACGCTGGCCATCTGCGCGCTGTTCGCCGACGGCCCGAGCCGGCTGCGCAATATCGCCAGCTGGCGGGTCAAGGAAACCGACCGTATTTCCGCGATGGCGATCGAACTGCGCAAGCTCGGCGCCACGGTGGAGGAGGGCGCCGATTACCTCGCCATCACGCCGCCGGCGACCCTGACGCCGGGGGCTGCCATCGACACCTACGACGATCACCGTATGGCGATGTGCTTCTCGCTCGCCACGTTGGGTGGTGTGCCGGTGCGCATCATGGACCCGGGCTGCGTGGCCAAGACCTTCCCCGAATACTTCCGGCGCTGGTCGGAGGTGGCGGCATGAACGACGTTCCGGTCATTGCAATCGACGGCCCGTCGGCCTCCGGCAAAGGTACGGTCGCCGCGCGTGTGGCGGCGGCACTGGGCTTTCACCTGCTGGACAGCGGCGCGCTCTACCGCCTCACCGCTGTGGCTGCTATGCGTGCCGGCGTTGCGCTCGACGATGAGCCGGCGCTCGGGAAGCTCGCCGCAGCGCTCGACGTACGCTTCGCCGACGGCTCGACCTGGCTGGCTGACGAAGAGGTGTCGGACGCCATGCGCAGCGAGGCGGCCTCGGTCGGCGCATCGAAAGTGGCGGTCCATGGTGCGGTGCGTGCGGCGCTGCTTGAGCGCCAGCGCGCCTTCCGCCAGGCGCCAGGGCTGGTCGGCGACGGCCGCGACATGGGCTCGGTGGTGTTCCCGGACGCGCGCCTGAAGGTGTTCCTGACCGCCAGCGTCGAGATTCGCGCCGAACGCCGCTATAAGCAGTTGATCGAAAAAGGTGTTTCTGCTAGTCTGGAAAGTCTTTCGCAAGATTTGCGGGAACGGGACGAGCGGGATCGCAACCGGGCACATGCGCCATTGGTGCAATTGCCTGACGCCATTCTGCTCGATACCAGTTCGATGACCGTTGATGCCGCCGTCCAGTTCGTGCTGGATGCGTGGGAAAAAGTGAAAGCGGACTGAATGGCGTGTTTGCTTCCGGATGGTTCCGGATGCACGTCGGCAGTCCAAGGCGCACGGGGCGAGCAAGTCGCTCCCTGCTGTGTTCATACCTAACCCGTTGCCGCGCAAGCGGCTTTTGCCAATGTCCCAAGTTGCCCAGTCGTCCGACTCCATGGAAAGTTTTGCCGCGCTGTTCGAGGAAAGCCTCACGCGCCAGGAAATGCGCGCCGGTGAAGTCATCACCGCCGAAGTCATGCGCGTGGATCAGAATTTCGTCGTCGTCAATGCCGGCCTGAAGTCGGAAAGCTACATCTCGATCGACGAATTCCGCACCGATCGCGGTGAACTGACGGTCGCCCCCGGCGATTACGTCAGCGTTGCAATCGAAATGCTCGAGGATGGCTACGGTGAAACCCGCCTGTCCCGCGACAAGGCCAAGCGCATCGCCGCATGGAACGAACTGGAAAAGGCACTGGGCGATGGCTCCATCGTCAAGGGTCTGGTGTCGGGCAAGGTCAAGGGTGGTCTGACCGTCATGACCAACGGCATCCGCGCCTTCCTGCCGGGTTCGCTGGTCGACCTGCGTCCGGTCAAGGACACCACGCCGTACGAGAACAAGGAATTCGAATTCAAGGTCATCAAGCTCGACCGCAAGCGCAACAACGTCGTTGTGTCGCGTCGCGCCGTGCTCGAACTGACCGCCGGTGAAGAGCGCGAAAAGCTGCTCGAAAACCTCAAGGAAGGCACCGTCGTCAAGGGTATCGTCAAGAACATCACCGACTACGGCGCGTTCGTCGACCTCGGCGGTATCGATGGCCTGCTGCACATCACCGATCTGGCCTGGCGCCGCGTGCGTCACCCGTCGGAAGTGCTGGCGGTCGGTGACGAAGTCGAAGCCAAGGTGCTCAAGTTCGACGCCGAGAAGAACCGCGTGTCGCTGGGTCTCAAGCAGCTGGGCGAAGATCCGTGGGTAGGCATCTCGCGCCGCTACCCGCAGGGCACCCGCCTGTTCGGCAAGGTGACCAACCTGACCGATTACGGCGCATTCGTCGAGATCGAGCAAGGCATCGAAGGCCTGGTCCACGTGTCCGAAATGGACTGGACCAACAAGAACATCCACCCGACCAAGGTTGTCCAGCTGGGCGACGAGGTCGAAGTGATGATTCTCGAGATCGACGAAGACCGTCGCCGGATTTCGCTGGGCATGAAGCAGTGCATGCCGAATCCGTGGGAAGACTTCTCGATGAACCACAAGAAGGGCGATAAGGTCCGCGGCCAGATCAAGTCGATCACTGACTTTGGCGTGTTCATCGGTCTGACCGGCGCCATCGATGGCCTGGTTCACCTGTCCGACCTGTCGTGGTCGCTGCCCGGCGAAGAAGCCGTGCGCAACTACAAGAAGGGTGACGAAGTCGAGGCCGTCGTGCTGTCGATCGATGTCGAGCGCGAGCGCATCTCGCTCGGTGTCAAGCAGATGGATGGAGATCCCTTCACCAACTTCATCGCCACCCACGACAAGAACAGCGTCGTGCGCGGCACCGTGAAGACGGTGGATGCCAAGGGCGCCGTGATCGCGCTGAACGAAGATGTCGAAGGCTACCTGCGCGCTTCGGAAGCTTCGCGTGACCGCGTCGAAGACCTGACGACCATCCTCAACGTCGGCGACGAGGTCGAGGCGATGATCGTCAATCTGGACCGCAAGACCCGTTCGATCACGCTGTCGGTGCGTGCGAAGGATCAGGCTGAACAGAATGACGCCATCCAGAAGATCCAGGCAGAGGGTACGTCGGCCAGCAGTGGCACGACCAACCTCGGCGCGCTGCTGAAGGCGAAGCTGAAGAACTCCTGATCGTTTCGCACGATCGGTGTTCACGTGACAACGCCGCCTGCGGGCGGCGTTGTCTTGTCATCACCCGGCAAGGTTGAAATCGCTCATCTGATACGTCATGACCAAATCCGAACTGATCACCCGGTTGGCCACCCGCTTCCCGCAACTGGTCGCCAAGGACGCCGATTACGCCGTGAAGATGATCCTCGATGAAATGACCGCAGCGCTGGTGCGCGGCGATCGCATCGAAATCCGCGGTTTTGGCAGCTTTTCGCTGAACCATCGCCCGCCGCGCGTGGGCCGTAACCCGAAGTCGGGCGAGAAGGTCATGGTTCCGGAGAAGCGGGTACCGCATTTCAAGGCGGGCAAGGAACTGCGCGAGCGCGTCGACAACGCGCTGAACACTGCAGGCCTCGTGGCCTGACATCCGCCGCAATGGCGATACTTAACTGGCTGCTGCGCATCGTCGTCTTCCTGTTGCTGCTCGGCCTCGCGGCCCGTAACAGTGATCCGGTGACGGTGCGCTTCTTCTTCGGACACGACTGGCGCGTGGAGTTGTCCCTCGTACTGCTCGCTCTGTTCTTCTTCGGCGCCCTGCTGGGCGCATTGGCCGGGTGGTCGCTGGCGCGCAGTCGCGCCGCGCACGACGGACAATCGCCGACCGCCGACTGACCCCCTTCCCACATGGAAATCGAACTCTGGTGGCTCCTGGCCCTGCCGCTCTTCTTCGGGCTGGGCTGGCTTGCCGCGCGCATCGACATCCGGCATCTCGTGCGCGAGTCGCGCGCGCTGCCGCGCTCCTATTTCGCCGGCCTGAATTTCCTGCTGAACGAGCAGCCGGACCGCGCAATCGACTCCTTCATCGAGGCGACCAGCAAGGATCCGCAGACGGTGGAACTGCAATTTGCGCTCGGCAATCTGTTCCGCCGTCGTGGTGAAACCGATCGTGCGATCCAGATCCATCAGGCGCTCGCCGCCCGCGAGGACGTGCGTGCCGAACAACGGCTGAATGCGCGCCTCGAACTGGGTCTCGACTTTCTCAAGGCCGGACTGCTGGACCGCGCAGAGGAGGCATTCGTCGGCCTGCGCGGCAGTGCGGTCGATATCGAGGCCCTGCACCACCTGCTGGACATCTACCAGCAGGAGAAAGAGTGGCACAAGGCGATAGACATCGCCCGCGCGCTGCCGGAAAACGAATCGCACCGTGCGCAGAAGGACATCGCGCAGTTCCTGTGCGAACTCGCCACACAGGCGCTGGCGCAGTCCCGCATGGGCGACGCGCGAAGCCTGCTCGGCGAGGCACTGACCACGCATCGCAAGTGCGTGCGCGCATTGATGCTGCTCGGTGATGCGGCCGCCGCTGAGCAGAAGTGGGAAGAGGCAATCGAGCACTGGCAGCGCATCGAGCAGCAGAATCCGGTCTATCTGGCGCTGGTGGCCTCGCGCATGGCCGACGCCTACCGCAAGCTCGGGCGCGAACGCCAGGGCATCACGCTGCTGAAGAGCTATCTCGAACGGCACGCCTCGCTCGATCTGCTCGACGTCGTGTTCAAGGAGGAACTCGACGCCGAAGGCCCGACGGGCGCACTGACACTCGTGCGTGAGGAACTGCGCCGCAATCCGACCCTGCTAGGCCTGGACAAGCTGCTGGAGGCGCAAATGCAGACGCTGCCGCCGGAGGCACGCCCCGATTCCGATCTGATGAAGAACATCATCCACGCGCACACGCGGCGCGTCGCGCGCTACCGTTGCGATAGCTGCGGCTTCAAGGCGCGCCAGTTCCACTGGCATTGCCCGGCCTGCGGCGGCTGGGAGACCTATCCGCCCAAGCGCACCGAAGAATTCGACCTGACACCCTGATCAACGCACCGAGCACCGCATGAGCCTGACGCTTCCCGATACCTGCAACGCGCGCATCCTGGTCGCCGGCGACGTGATGCTGGACCGCTACTGGTTCGGCGACGTGCAGCGCATCTCTCCCGAAGCGCCGGTGCCGGTGGTCAAGATCGACCGCGTCGAGGAAAGACCGGGCGGCGCGGCCAACGTGGCACGCAACTGCGCGGCGCTCGGTGCGAAGGTGAGCCTGCTGTCGGTGGTCGGTGCCGACGACGCAGGTCGCACCTTGCGCGCGCAGATGAAGGCCGCGCGTATCGCCGCCAGCCTGCACGAAGACCCGCAGCTGGATACCACGATCAAACTGCGCGTGATCGGCCGCCAGCAGCAGTTGCTGCGCATCGATTTCGAGAGTGCGCCGGCGCGCGAGGTGCTGTGTGCCAAGCTCGACGATTTCGCACGCCGCGTGAAGGACGTCGACGTGGTCATCCTGTCCGACTACGGCAAGGGCGCGCTGGCCGACATCCGCGACATGATGGACATCGCGCGTGCGGCCGGAAAGCCGGTGCTGGTCGATCCCAAGGGCGACGACTACACCCGTTACGCCGGCGCCACGCTGCTCAAGCCGAACCGCAGCGAATTGCGCGAGGTGGTCGGCAGCTGGGCTGACGACGACGATCTGGCGCGTCGCGCCACCGCGCTGCGCGACGAGCTTGGGCTCGGTGCGTTGCTGCTGACCCGCTCGGACGCCGGCATGAGTCTTTATTCGGCCGACGGCGTGGTGCACGAGAGCGCGCTCGCGCGCGAGGTATATGACGTCAGCGGCGCGGGCGACACGGTGATCGCCACCATGGCGGTCATGATGGCCAGCGGCTGTTCGCAGGTCGACGCGATGCGCCTGGCCAACCGTGCCGCCGGCATCGTGGTCGGCAAGCTGGGCACCGCCGTGTGCGCGCTCGACGAACTCGCCGCCGACCTGCGCCACGGCGCCGCCTGAGCGGTATCCTTCCACGGTCATCGTTCCGGGAGTCGTCATGCGTCGCCTGTTCTGCATGCTGCTGTGCCTGCTTGCCGCGCCCGCCTTCGCAGTACTCGACCTGAACAGTGCCACGGAAGCCGAACTCGACGCATTGCCCGGCGTCGGGCCGAGCCGAGCGCAGGCCATCATCGAGCACCGGACGAAGAACGGGCCTTTCACCTCGGTGGACGAACTGCGCAACGTGAAGGGCATCGGTGACAAGACCTTTGCCGAACTGAAGCCGCTTCTGGTCGTCGGCGCGGGCGCGCCGGCATCCGCCGCGCCGCGTGCCGACGTGCCCGCAGCTCCGGAAGCCGCGCCGGCGTCGTCCGGCGGTTTCCCGTGGTGGATCGCGGCGCTCATTGCCGTCGGCGCAGCGATCGCTTTCGTATTGATGCGCCGGCGCGGCACGTCTCAGGCGCCTGCACAAGTTCCAGTGTCGGTGCCCGAAGCGCCTGTGCCGCCCGCCAGGCCCGCCGTCGGCAGCGCACCGAAACCCGCCGCATCATCGCCGCCGCCGCGTCCGGCAGGCGGCACAGCGCACGCCACATCGGGTAACGCCTCCGCACCGCCGGCACGACCGGCCGGTGCGCCGCCCCGGCCGGCGGGCAGCAGTGCGCCCGCCCAGTCGTCTGCCCCATCGGCCGACACTGCAGCAGATGCGCCATCGTCCGCGCCGCCAAAGCCGGCGGGCGCGCCACCCAAACCGGCCGGCTCGCGCTGAGACGGCCTCACCGACTCCAAGGCAGCCATGCAATACAAGACTCTCGAAGATTTCGTCGGCAATACGCCGCTGGTGCGCCTGCAGCGCATTCCGGGCGCCGACAACGGCCGTCGCGGCAACGTCATCCTGGCGAAGCTGGAAGGCAATAACCCGGCCGGTTCGGTCAAGGACAGGCCGGCGCTGTCCATGATCAAGCGCGCGGAGGAGCGCGGCGACATCAAGCCCGGCGATACGCTGATCGAGGCGACCAGCGGCAACACCGGCATCGCGCTGGCGATGGTGGCGGCCATGCGCGGCTACAGGATGATTCTGGTGATGCCGGAGAACCAGAGCATCGAGCGTCGTCAGAGCATGGCCGCCTATGGCGCAGAACTGGTGCTGACGGCAAAGGAAGGCAGCATGGAACTGGCGCGCGATACGGCCGAGAAACTGCGCGATGAAGGCCGCGGCGTCATCCTCGACCAGTTCGGCAACAGCGACAATCCGCGCGCGCACATCGAAGGAACAGGGCCGGAGATCTGGCGTGACACCGACGGGCGTGTCACCCACTTCGTCAGTTCGATGGGCACCACCGGCACCATCATGGGCACCTCGACCTATCTGAAATCGCAGAACCCGGCGATCCAGATCATCGGCTGCCAGCCGGAAGAAGGGGCGCAGATTCCGGGCATTCGCAAGTGGCCCGAGGCCTATCTGCCGAAGATCTACGACCGTAGCCGTGTCGATCGGCTGGAGTACGTCGGCCAGCATGACGCCGAGGAAATGACCCGCCGCCTGGCGCGTGAAGAGGGCATCTGCGCTGGCATCAGCTCGGGCGGCGCGATGGTCGTCGCGCTGCGCATCGCGGCCGAGGTCGAGAATGCGACCATCGTCAGCATCGTCTGCGACCGCGGCGACCGCTACCTCTCCACGGGTGTTTTCCCTTCCTGATCGCCTGCGGGGCTTCCTTCTTGCGCTGACGCTGGCGGCGATGCCGCTCGCCGCCGGTGCCGCGTTCCAGCTTCGCTTCGACCGGCTGTCGGCGTCGGCCATCACGCTGGACGACGTGCACGTCGAGGCCACGGCGCTGGACGGTGGCCGTGCGCGCGTCCGTGCGGTACGGGCGCAGATCGCCGGGCACACGCTGCAGCAGGTGCAGCTCGACTGCGCGGATTTTTCCGCCTTGCCCGAACAGCGCTGTCGCGGTGGGGTGCTGCGCGCGCGCGGCTATGGCCCGTGGCCGCTCGAGTTTTCGGTGCGTGGTGCGCAACGGGTGCTCGACGCGAATGTCCGCTTCTCGCCGGACCTGCGTGTCACGGTCGGCGGCGCCTTGGCTGGCGCGCACCCGCATCTGACGCTACAGGCCAAGGCGGTCGATATCGCCCGCCTGCTCGCGCTCGAGCCCGCGCTGAAGTCTTTGCTGAAGGACTACGCGCCGGCAGGGCGCGCCGACGTCGAAGCCGTGCTGACGGATTTCGGCGCCGCCCGATCCCCGCATGTCGAGGCGCGTCTGCTGCTGACCGATGCACGATTCGCGTCGGCTGACGGCCTGCGTGCCGCCGAGGGCATGTCGCTCGCGCTCGCTCTTGACGCCACCCGGCAGGGTGAGGACTGGCTCGGTCGCGCCTCGATTGACTGGCGGGCCGGCGAACTGCTGTGGGACAGCATCTATCTGAAGGGTGGCGGAACGACGCTGGCGAGCGATTTCGCGCTGACTGCCGGCAGCCTTGAGCTGCGCGCCGGCACGCTGGATCTGGCCGGCGTCGGGCGGCTGAACCTGGAGGCGCTCTTCGCGCGGTCGCCGGCAACGCTGACGCGCGCGCGCGTCGAGGGCCGTTCGTTCGATCTCGACGCGCTGAACACGCGCTTTGTCGAACCGCTGTTCGCCGCGCGCGGCTGGCCGACCTTCGCAGTGTCCGGCCGCGCCGATCTTGTCGCCGAGTTCGACGCACAGGGAGTGACGGCCGCGACGCTGCACCTGGCCAACGCGGCGGTCGCCGACAAGTCGGGGCGCTGGTCGCTCGACGGCGTGACCGCGCTTTTCCCGTGGCGGCGCGATGCGCCGACCGAGCCGCACGCAGCGGTCACGTCGGCGCACTTCGACCGCTTGCCCTTCGGTGCCTTCGAACTGAAAGCACGCGTGGCGGCCGACCGGGTGTCGCTCGAATCGGTGCGCATCCCGGTGCTCGATGCCGGGCTGCGACTCAATCTGCTCGATTTCCAAAGGGCCGACGGCCGCTGGCGCGGCGATCTGTCCTTTGATCTGGAGCCGGTGTCGATGCCGGAACTGAGCGAAGCGCTGGGCCTGCCGCGCATGGCCGGCAGCCTGGGCGCCAGCGTGCCGCACGTGAGTTGGCGCGACGGCGTGCTCTCACTGGACGGTCAATTGCTGATCCGCGTGTTCGACGGCTATGTTGCCGCCACCGGGCTGCGCGTCATCGAACCCCTCGGGACGACGCCGCGTGTTCTTGCCGACCTCCAGATGCGTTACATCGATCTGGAGGCGCTGACCGACACGGTGAAGTTCGGCCGCGTCACCGGCCGTCTCGACGGCGACGTGAAGGGGCTGGAACTGTTGCGCTGGCGGCCCGTGGCCTTCGCTGCGCACATACGGTCGAGTGAGGGTGACTATCCGCGCGTGATCAGCCAGAGAGCGGTGCAGAACATTACCGCGCTTGGCGGGCCGGGTGCGGCGGCGGCGATACAGCGCAGCTTCCTCGGTTTCTTCGAGCGCTTCGGCTATCGCCGGATCGGCCTGTCCTGCGTGCTGCGCGACGGGGTGTGCGATATGGACGGCATCGCGCCGCGCGGCGACGGATTCATGCTGATCGAGGGCGGCGGCATCCCGGCGCTCAGCGTGGTTGGCTACAATCGGCGCGTCGACTGGCCGGAGCTGATCGAGCGACTGCGGCGGGTGACCGACGCAAAGCCGGTCGTCAAATGAATGGAGACACGATGACAAGTGCAATGACCAGGACGATCTGCCTGATGTTGATGGGCGCTGCGCTGTCGGCGGCGTGCGTCACCATCAATATCTATTTCCCCGCTGCAGCGGCAGAAAAGGCAGCCGACCGCATCATCGACGAGGTGTGGCAGCTGAAGAAGGAACAGGACAGCAAGGCCCAGCCGGAGGGAAATCAGCAATGAACACACTGAAACGCATGGTCCTGCTCGGCGCGATGTGGGCGGCGACGGCTTGGGCGCAGGGCAATATCGAGATCAACACGCCGGCGATCAGCCAGATCAAGTCAAGCATGCAGGCAAGACACACGCAGCTTGCGCCGCATTACGCGTCCGGTGCGGTCGGTCTGGGTGCCGATGGCACTGTCGTGCTGCGCGATGCCAATGCGGTGCCGCTGGCGCAACGGCAGGCGGTACAGGGCCTTGTTGCGCAGGAGAACACGGACCGCGCCGCCCTCTACCGCGAGATCGCCCGCGCCAACGGTCACCCGGAATGGGAGGCGGACATCCGCTCGACCTTCGCACAGCGCTGGATCGAGCGCGCGCAGTCGGGCTGGTACATCCAGTCCGGCGGGCAGTGGTCGCGCAAGTAACTGCATTCGAACAACAACGCAAAGTCATCACGGGATTCTCATGGCCGCCGTACTCGTATTCGATATCGAAAGCATTCCGGACGTCGCCGGCATCCGCGCGCTCAACAATCTGCCGGATGAGCTGTCCGACGCCGAGGTGGCCGAGTTCGCCTTCCAGCAACGTCGCGCCGCTGTCGGTCACGACTTCCTGCCCTTGCATCTGCAGCGCGTGGTGGTCATTTCGTGCGCGCTGCGCGATGCGAAATCGCTGAAGGTGTGGTCGCTGTCCGAGCCGGAGAACGGCGAGGGCCAGATCATCCAGCGCTTCTACGAGGGTATCGAGAAGCTGACGCCGCAGATCGTGTCGTGGAACGGCGCCGGCTTCGACCTGCCGGTGCTGCACTACCGCGGTCTGATTCACGGCGTGACCGCGCCGCGCTATTGGGAAATGGGCGAGGGCGACGGGCCGGACGCACGCGAATTCAAGTGGAACAACTACATCAGTCGCTACCATTCGCGCCACCTCGACCTGATGGACCTGCTCGCGCTGTATCAGGGCCGTGGCAATGCGCCGCTCGACGATCTGGCGAAGCTGATCGGTTTCCCCGGCAAGCTGGGCATGGATGGTTCGGCGGTATGGGGTGCCTGGCAGCGCGGCGAGATTGCCGGCATCCGCGATTACTGCGAAACCGACGTACTGAACACCTTCCTCGTCTTCCAGCGCTTCCAGCTGATGCGTGGCGTGCTGGACCGCGCGCAGTACGATGCCGAGATCGCTTTCGTCCGCGAGTGGCTGGCGGCCCAGCCGGGCGAGCACTGGAAGGAATATCTTGCCGCGTGGAAAACAGCCTGACTCGGCCGGCGTGAAAAAATGTCTTGAACGGGAGCGAGATTTCGCTATACTTGCGCGCTCTCTTCAGGCGCGTAGCTCAGCTGGTTAGAGCACCACCTTGACATGGTGGGGGTCGTTGGTTCGAGTCCAATCGCGCCTACCAACACACACTGCAGGGCTTGAAAGGCAGCGTTATGACACCGCGAACTCGTTTCACCCCGGTATCGATCACTGCCTGAGGCCTGCAGCCAAAGACGCACGTTCTGACGTGCGCAGACAGAAAAGTGCGGCCAAGGCCGCACTTTTTTTTCGTCCATAGATTTCATTACATCCCCGTTACCGATTTCCGGAGCAAGACCATGGTCAACATCACCCTGCCTGATGGTTCGGTCCGCAGTTTCGAATCCGCCGTGACGGTGCGCGACGTCGCCGCATCGATCGGCGCAGGTCTTGCGAAGGCGGCCTTGGCCGGCCGTGTGGACGGCAAGCTCGTCGATACCTCCTTTGTCATCGAGAACGACGCGCAGCTGGCCATCGTGACCGACAAGGACGCCGACGGCCTCGACATGATCCGCCACTCGACGGCCCACTTGCTCGCGTACGCGGTGAAGGAGCTGTTTCCCGACGCGCAGGTGACCATCGGACCGGTGATCGACAACGGCTTCTATTACGACTTCTCGTACAAGCGGCCGTTCACGCCGGAAGATCTGGTGGCGATCGAACAGCGCATGGCCGAACTGGCGAAGAAGGACATCCCGGTGTCGCGCGAGGTGTGGCAGCGCGACAAGGCCGTCGACTTCTTCAATTCCATCGGCGAGCACTACAAGGCGGAAATCATCGCGTCGATTCCGGCCGACCAGGACGTGTCGCTGTACCGCGAAGGCGATTTCATCGACCTGTGCCGCGGCCCGCACGTGCCGTCTACCGGCAAGCTCAAGGTGTTCAAGCTGATGAAGGTGGCCGGCGCCTATTGGCGCGGTGACGCGAAGAACGAAATGCTCCAGCGCATCTACGGCACGGCCTGGGCGAAGAAGGACGAGCAGGACGCCTATCTCAACATGCTGGAAGAGGCGGAGAAGCGCGATCACCGCCGCCTCGCCAAGCAGCTCGACCTCTTTCACATGCAGGAAGAGGCGCCGGGCATGGTGTTCTGGCACCCGAAGGGCTGGGTGGTGTGGCAGCAGATCGAGCAGTACATGCGCAATGCGCTCGACCGCGCCGGCTACCGCGAAGTGAAGACGCCGCTGATGATGGACCGTGTGCTGTGGGAGAAGTCCGGCCACTGGGAGAACTACCGCGAGAACATGTTCACCACGGAATCGGAAAAGCGCGACTACGCAGTGAAGCCGATGAACTGTCCCGGCCACGTGCAGATCTTCAACAACACGTTGCATTCCTATCGCGACCTGCCGCTGCGCATCGCCGAATTCGGCTCCTGCCACCGTAACGAGCCGTCCGGCGCGCTGCATGGCCTGATGCGCGTGCGCGGTTTCGTGCAGGACGACGCGCACATCTTCTGCACCGAAGGTCAGATCACGTCGGAGGTGATCGCCTTCAACGAATTGCTGCAGACCGTGTATCGCGATTTCGGCTTCACCGACGTCGCGGTCAAGCTGTCGCTGCGTCCGCCGAAGCGGGCCGGTTCCGACGACGTGTGGGATCGCGCCGAGGCTGGCTTGCGTGATGCGCTGTCGGCATCCGGCATGCAGTGGGAGGAACTGCCGGGCGAGGGGGCCTTCTATGGTCCGAAGATCGAGTACCACATCAAGGACGCGATCGGTCGCTCGTGGCAGTGCGGCACGCTGCAGCTCGACTTCGTGCTGCCTGAGCGTCTGCACGCCGAGTACGTGGCGGAGGACAACTCGCGCCAGCGACCGGTCATGCTGCACCGCGCCGTGCTCGGTTCGCTCGAGCGTTTCATCGGCATCCTGATCGAAAACCACGCCGGAAACTTCCCTTTGTGGCTCGCGCCGGTGCAGGCGGTTGTGATGAGCATCACCGAAGCCCAGGCCGATTACGCTCAAACCGTTGCAAATGCGCTACGCGACGCCGGTCTGCGCGTCGAATGCGATTTGCGCGGAGAGAAAATAAACTATAAAATCCGCGAACATAGCTTGCAAAAGCTGCCTTACCAGATTGTCGTAGGCGACAAGGAGAAGGCTGCTAACGTGGTGGCCGTGCGTGCCCGCGGAAATATCGATCTCGGGCAGATGCCTTTGAGCGACCTGATTCAGCGCTTCGCTGATGAAATCGCTTCCCGGGGCATCGATCGCACGGCTTGATTTTTTTCGTCTCGGGAGTACGAGCATCAGTCAGCAAAAATCGCAGCGCACCAATTCGGAGATCAACGCCCCTGAAATCCGCCTCGTAGGCGACGAGGGCGAACAGCTTGGAATCATGTCTTCACGCCAGGCGTTGGCCATGGCGGAAGAGGCCGGGCTCGATCTGGTCGAAATTGCGCCGCTTGCCAAGCCGCCGGTCTGTCGTCTGATGGACTTCGGCAAGTTCAAGTACCAGGAAGCCAAGCGTGCTGCCGAGGCGAAGTCGAAGCAGAAGCAGATCCAGGTCAAGGAAGTCAAGTTCCGTCCGGGTACGGACGAGGGTGACTACCAGATCAAGCTGCGCAACCTGACACGCTTCCTTCAGGACGGCGACAAGGCGAAGGTCACCCTTCGTTTCCGCGGTCGTGAAATGGCGCACCAGGAGTTCGGTATCCGCTTGCTTGAGCGCGTCAAGACGGATCTCGAGGCGCTGGCCGTGGTCGAGCAGTTTCCGAAGCTTGAAGGGCGACAGCTGATCATGGTGCTGGCTCCCCAGAAGAAGAAGGTCTGACCGACGCTTCTCAGGAATCTGCCGGGGTGATACCGGGCGATGCGCGAGGCAAAAGCCTCGCGTCGCCGACACATCAGTGTCGGCAAAACAAGTATTCACGGGTCTGAAAGTGCAGCGAGGGGTTCGCGGCCACCTGTGAAGATGACATAAATGGAGTTTTTGTCATGCCCAAGATGAAGACCAAGAAGGGCGCTGCGAAGCGCTTCAAGGTCCGGGCGAGCGGCAGCATCAAGCGTTCGCAGGCGTTCAAGCGCCACATTCTCACCAAGAAGACCACCAAGTCGAAGCGTCAGCTTCGCGGTACGACGGCGGTGCACGCCACGGACGACGCACGCGTCCGCAACATGTTGCCCTACGCATAAGGAGGCCGAACCATGCCGAGAGTGAAACGTGGCGTGACGGCACGTGCCCGTCATAAGAAAGTTCTTGACCAGGCCAAGGGTTACCGCGGCCGTCGCAACAGTGTCTACCGGATCGCCAAAGAAGCGGTGATGAAGGCGGGGCAATATGCCTACCGTGACCGTCGTCAACGCAAGCGTCAGTTCCGTTCGCTGTGGATCGTGCGTATCAACGCCGCCGCACGTGAGCTGGGCATGACTTACTCCACGCTGATCAACGGCCTGAACAAGGCGTCGATCCAGGTGGACCGCAAGGTGCTGGCTGACCTCGCCGTGTTCGACAAGGCTGCGTTTGCCGCCATTGCGAACCAGGCCAAGGCCAAGCTCGCCGCCTGAGCGTCCCGTACGCAAAAAAAGGAGGCCAGGCCTCCTTTTTTTGTCCCTGAAATACCTGGGTAGAAGTCGATGAGTGATCTGGAAGCCCTTGTTTCGCAAGCTGAATCCGATTTTTCTGCCGCGGCCGATGCGGTCGTGCTCGAGCAGGTAAAGGCGCGCTATCTCGGCAAGTCGGGCAGCCTGACCGAACTGCTGAAGGGGCTGGGCAAGCTCGATCCCGAAGCGCGCAAGGAAGCGGGTGCGGCGATCAACGTCGCCAAGCAGAAGGTCGAGTCGGCACTGGAGGCTCGTCGCGACGCGCTGCGCCGTGCGGCACTGGAAGCGCGGCTCGCGGAAGAAGCGCTGGACGTCACGCTGCCCGGCCGTGGTCGCGGTCGTGGCGGTCTGCATCCGGTATCGCGCACGCTGGAGCGCATCGAAACGCTGTTCCGCGGCATCGGCTTCGACGTCGCGGATGGCCCGGAGATCGAAACCGACTTCCATAACTTCACCGCATTGAACACGCCGGAAAACCACCCCGCGCGTTCGATGCATGACACCTTCTATCTGGAAGGTGCCAGCGACGTGATGCTGCGCACCCACACCAGCCCGATCCAGGTGCGCTACATGCAGGCGCACGTGGCGCGTCATGCGGGCGCCGACGTGATGCCGGAAATCCGCATCATTGCGCCGGGCCGTGTCTATCGCGTTGATTCCGATGCCACGCATTCGCCGATGTTTCATCAGGTCGAAGGCCTGTGGGTCGGTGAATCGGTCAGCTTCGCCGACCTCAAGGGTGTGGTGAGCGACTTCCTGCATCGCTTCTTCGAGACCGACCAGCTGGATGTGCGCTTCCGTCCGTCCTTCTTCCCCTTCACCGAGCCGTCGGCGGAAATCGATGTCGCCTTCATGAGCGGGCCGCTGGCCGGGCGCTGGCTGGAGATCGCCGGCTGCGGCATGGTGCATCCGAACGTGCTGGGTCACTGCGGCATCGACGCCGAACGCTACACCGGTTTTGCCTTCGGCTTCGGCCCGGATCGCCTGACCATGCTGCGTTATGGCATCAATGATCTGCGCCTGTTCTATGACGGCGACGTGCGCTTCCTGAGCCAGTTCCGCTGAGGTTTCACTGACATGCAATTTTCCGAAAAGTGGTTGCGCAGCTTTGTCGATCCGGAGATCGATACCGCAGCGCTGTCTCACCTGCTGACGATGGCCGGCCTCGAAGTCGAGGAACTGGATCCGGCGGCGGCGCCTTTCACCGGCGTCGTGGTTGCGGAAGTGCTGTCGGTCGCTCCGCACCCGGACGCCGATCGCCTGCGCGTCTGTCAGGTCAATGCGGGCGGCGAGCCGCTGCAGATCGTCTGTGGCGCACCGAACGTCGCCGCAGGGATGAAGGTGCCCTGCGCCACGGTGGGCGCGAAATTGCCGGGCATCGACATCAAGCGCGCCAAGCTGCGCGGTGTCGAAAGCAGCGGCATGCTGTGTTCGGCACGCGAACTGGGCATCTCGGAAGAGGCCTCCGGTCTGCTCGCGCTGCCGGCCGACGCGCCGGTGGGTACCAGCATCCGTGAATACCTTGATCTCGATGACAACGTGTTCGTCATCAAGCTCACGCCTAACCGGGCGGACTGCTTCGGCATGACCGGCATCGCGCGCGAGGTCGCCGCGCTGACCGGTGCGCCGCTGAGCCTGCCGACCGTTGCCACCGCACCGGTGAGCATCGCCGACGTACTGCCGGTGAAGGTCGAGCACGCCGATCTGTGCGGCCGTTTTTCAGGCCGCGTCATCCGTGGCGTCAACGCCCGTGCGGCGACGCCGGACTGGATGAAGCGCCGCCTGGAGCGCGCGGGCATGCGCTCGATTTCGGTGCTGGTCGACATTTCCAATTACGTGATGCTGGAAATGAACCGCCCGAACCACGTGTTCGATCTCGATCGCGTGCAGGGCGGTCTGCATGTGCGCTGGGCGAAGGCGGGTGAAAAGCTGGTGCTGCTGAACGAACAGACCATCGAACTCACCACCGACTGCGGCGTGATCGCCGACGACGCCGGTGTCGAGAGCTTCGCCGGCATCATGGGCGGCGCGTCGACTTCCTGCACCGACGACACGCGCAACGTCTATGTCGAAGCGGCCTTCTGGCTGCCCGATGCGATCCAGGGCCGCGCCCGTCGTTACGCCTTCTCCAGCGAAGCGGCGCATCGTTTCGAGCGTGGCGTCGATTTCGCCGACACGGTGGCCGGTGTCGAGCGCGTCAGTCAGCTCATCCTCGAACTGTGTGGCGGCCAGGCGGGTCCGGTCGATGACCAGATCACCGCACTGCCGTCGCGCGATCCGGTTCGCCTGCGTCCGGCCCGCGCGGCGCGCGTGCTCGGCATCCGTTTCAGCGACGACCAGATCGCTGCGCTGCTCGGCCGCCTTGGCCTCGCGTTCTCGCGCGATGGCAGTGATTTCATCGTGCAGCCGCCGAGCTGGCGCTTCGATCTGCGCATCGAGGAAGACCTGATCGAGGAACTGGCGCGTCTGCACGGTTACGACAACATCCCGACCGTGCCGCCGGTGGGGCGCCTGGCGATGCCGGTGTTGCCGGAAGCGCGACGCGGCGCGTTTGCGCTGCGTCACCTGCTGGCTGACCGCGATTACCAGGAGGTGATCAATTTCGCCTTCGTCGAACGTCGCTGGGAAAGCGACTTCGCAGGCAACGACGCGCCGGTCGTGCTCGCCAATCCGATCGCCAGCCAGATGTCCGTCATGCGCTCGACGCTGATCGGTGGTCTGGTCGACAACGTTGCCACCAACCGCCGTCGCCAGACCGAGCGCGTGCGCGTGTTCGAGATCGGCCGCTGCTTCGCGAAGGATGCCGGTGCCCAGCCGGTTGCCGGCTATGCACAGACGCTGCGTATCGCTGCGCTTGCCTGGGGCGGTGACAGTGCCGAACAGTGGGGCGTCGCTACGCGTGCGGTCGACTTCTTCGACGTGAAGGCCGACATCGAGGCGCTGCTGTGGCCGCGTCAGGCGACCTTCGCGGTGGCGCGTCATCCCGCTCTGCATCCGGGGCGGTCTGCATCGGTCAGCCTCGACGGACAGGTCATCGGCTGCATCGGAGAGCTGCACCCGGAACTGGTCCAGCGTTACGAGCTGGGTTCGGCGCCGGTGCTGTTCGAACTCGATCTCGAACCTCTGCTCGAAGTGCCGATGCCGGCCCATCGCACGCTGTCGCGTCAGCCCTCGGTGCGTCGCGACATCGCGCTGCTGCTGCCGCGGACGACCGCCGCATCGGCTGTGCTCGACGGTCTGCGGAACGTCGCGGCAGGCATCGTGCAGGAGATCGCACTGTTCGACCTGTATCAGGGCAAAGGCATTGCGGATACGGAAAAAAGCTTTGCTTTCCGTATACTTATGCAAGATACTGAACGTACTTTGGCGGACGCGGAAGTCGACGCGGCCGTGCAGGAACTGGTGAGCTATGCACAGCGTGAGTTCGGGGCAAGGCTGCGCGCCTGAGGCGGCAGGGCGACAGAAGTTGAAGGGAGCCGCATGACCACACTGACCAAGGCCGAACTGGCGGAGATGCTGTTCGAACAGGTAGGGCTGAACAAGCGCGAAGCCAAAGATATGGTCGAAGCATTTTTTGACGAGATCCGCGATGCGCTTGAAAGCGGCGACGGCGTGAAGCTGTCGGGCTTCGGCAATTTCCAGCTGCGCGACAAGCCGCAGCGGCCCGGCCGCAACCCGAAAACCGGCGAAGAGATTCCGATCACGGCGCGGCGCGTCGTCACCTTTCATGCCAGTCAGAAACTGAAGTCGGCAGTCGAGGGCATCGCCTACGATGGAAACGACGAATAAGGAATCGCAGGCGCTGCCTGCAATTCCTGCCAAGCGCTATTTCACGATCGGCGAGGTCAGCGAACTGTGCGGCGTGAAGCCGCACGTGCTGCGCTACTGGGAACAGGAATTCACCCAGCTCAAGCCGGTGAAGCGGCGCGGCAACCGGCGCTACTACCAGCACCACGAAGTGCTGCTGGTGCGCCGTATCCGCCAGTTGCTGTACGAGGAAGGCTTCACCATCAGCGGCGCGCGCAACCGGCTCGACGATTCCGATCCGCGTGCGGCGGCAGCCGACGCTGCATCGACCGGCGGCATCGACGTCGCGGCGCTGCGCAGCGAACTCGAAGCGCTGCGCGATCTGTTGAGCTGAACGCGCTTCATTTTTAGCTCATCGCGACCCCTCAAGCGGCAGTCCGCTGTTATACTTGCAGGCTGAGTCGGGGCGTAGCGCAGCCTGGTAGCGCACTTGCATGGGGTGCAAGGGGTCGCGAGTTCGAATCCCGCCGCCCCGACCATTTGTTTTTCCGGCAGTACTGATGCACTGGCCGATCTGCTCAAGCCGTTCCGTTCCGGAACGGCTTTTTGCTTTCTGGCGGTCACCGTGGCGGAGCGTTGCGGAGCGCGCCGTCGTATTGCTCCGCACGGAGGAAGTCCATGCGCATGCCCGCTCTGTCCGTGCAGATGACCGGCGGCGTGGCGGGGACGTTGATCGCGCTGACGGTCTATGTCCTTGGTCCGGCCAATGACGCCCTGCGCGCTGGTCTGGCCATCTTCGTGCTGATCGGCGCACTGTGGCTGACCCAGGCGCTCCCACTGACCCTCACCGCGCTGCTGGTGCCGGTGTGCGCGGTGCTGTCGGGTCTGATGAGCGTACAGCAGGCGCTCGCGCCCTTTGCCCATCCCATCATTTTCCTGTTCCTCGGTGGCTTCGCGCTCGCCGCCGCATTGTCTCGGCATGGCCTCGATCGTCTGCTTGCACGTCGTGTGATGGCCCTCGCCGGCGGACGCCGTCTGCGCGCCCATCTGCTGCTGTTCGGGCTCGTTGCCGCGCTGTCGATGTGGATCAGCAACACGGCGGCGGCCGTCATGGCGCTGCCGCTTGCGCTCGGACTGCTACCCGCCACGGCGGATGCGCGCGAGCGCACCTTCGTGCTTCTCGGGGTCGCCTACAGCGCCAGCATAGGCGGCATCGGCACTCTGGTCGGCAGCCCGCCAAACGCCATCGCGGCGGCGCAGGCGGGAATCGGCTTCGCCGAGTGGATGCGCTTCGGCATTCCGGCGGTGCTGCTGCTTATGCCGCTGATGGTCGGTGTGCTGTGGCTCCTGTTGCGGCCACCTGTCGACGGCGACGCGCCCTTGCTGGCGGACGAGCATTACGCCTGGACACCGGGCGCGCTTCTGACGCTCATCGTGTTTGCCTGCGCGGTGCTGGCCTGGGTGTTCGGCGCCCCGCTCGGTCGCCTGCTCGGTGTGGCCGGCGACATCGATGCGCTGATTGCACTGATCGTGCTCATCGCACTGGTGGCCGGCCGGGCGGTTGAGTGGAAGGACGTCGAGCGGCAGACGGAGTGGGGTGTGCTGCTGCTGTTCGGCGGTGGGCTTGCACTCGGTGCCGTGCTAGGAAGGAGCGGCGCAAGCAGCTATCTGTCCGACCGTCTGCTGGGCGTGATGGTCGACGCGCCCGGCTGGCTGATCGTGCTCGGCGTGGTGGCCTTCGTGGTCATGTTGACCGAGCTGGTGAGCAACACCGCTACCGCGGCGCTGCTGGTGCCCTTGCTCGTCGCGTTGGCACCCGACGTCGGCCTCGATCCGCGAGGACTGGCGGTAGCAGTGGCGATTTCGGCGTCCTGTGCCTTCATGCTGCCGGTCGCCACGCCGCCGAACGCTCTGGTGTTCGGCACCGGCGACGTGGCGGCGCGCGACATGATGCGGTGCGGGCTGCTGCTCAACCTGGTCTGCATCCTGGTGATTTCCGCGCTCGTCGGCGTGCTCTGAACGCGTCCGGACGGCTGTGCGCGGCGCCGTGCTATAGTCCGCGGCTGATTTCGCGGGGCTCCGGCAGGGCGTGCGGCGGTGTGCCGGCAAGCCCGACGGCAAGGCCTCGCGCCGTTTTCCCATGTGCGTCGCCGACATCCGGACCGCAATCCGGCCGCAGCTCCGGCGCACTCGACCGGCACCCAGGCGTCCGGTCGCAACCTTCGTTCCGCAGCCTTTCATGCGCATCCTGTTGTCCAACGACGACGGCTACTTTGCCCCCGGCCTCGAGGCGCTCGCCCGTGCGCTGACAGAGGTCGGTGATGTGACCGTCGTGGCCCCCGAGGCCGACCGCAGCGGCGCCAGCAATTCCCTTACGCTGGACCGCCCCCTCATCCTGCGCCGCGCGCGCAACGGTTTTTATTATGTCAATGGCACGCCGTCGGACTGTGTGCACCTGGCAGTGACCGGCATGCTCGACCATCTGCCGGACATCGTCGTGTCCGGCATCAACGACGGCGCGAACATGGGTGACGACACCATCTACTCGGGCACCGTCGCCGCCGCCACCGAGGGCTTTCTGCTCGGCGTGCCTGCGATCGCCATGTCGATGACACGCAAGGGCAGTGCGCACTACGAAACCGCCGCCCGCATTGCCTGCGATCTGGTGCGCCGCCTGACTGAGCGACCCTTCGCGGCGCCGGTGCTGCTCAATGTGAACGTGCCCGACCTGTCGACCGAGGAACTGAAGGGCATACAGATCACCCGCCTGGGTCGGCGCCACAAGGCGGAGCCGGTGGTGCGCACGATCAACCCGCGCAACGAGACTGTTTACTGGGTCGGCGCCGCCGGTGCCGCGCAGGACGCCGGCGACGGCACCGATTTCCACGCAACGGCGAACGGCTTTGCGTCGATCACGCCGCTGCAGATCGACCTCACGCACGTGGCCCAGATGGGGCAGGTCCGGGACTGGCTGGGCGCATGACGTCGAAGGACGAGAGCCTCGCGCTGACGCGCGCACGGGCGCGCATGGTCGATCGACTGCGTGCCTCAGGCATCCGCGACGAGGGCGTGCTGGCGGCAATGCAGGCCATTCCGCGCCACCAGTTCGTTGAAGAGGCGCTGCGCAGCCGGGCCTACGAAGACACGGCGCTGCCGCTCGGTTATCAGCAGACCATTTCGCAGCCCTTCATCGTCGCGCGCATGATTGAACTTCTGCGCGTCGGCGGACGTCCTCTCGGCAAGACGCTCGAAGTCGGTGCGGGCTGCGGCTATCAGGCCGCCGTACTGTCGAAGCTGGCGAAAGACGTCTACGCGGTCGAGCGCCTCGCACCGCTGCTCGAACTGGCCAAGCGCAATCTGCGTCCGCTGCGTCTGCCCAATGTGCGCCTGAAACATGCGGATGGCACCGTCGGTCTGGCCGCCGAAGCGCCCTTCGATACAATCATCGTCGCCGCGGCGGCCACCACCGTACCGATGCCGCTGCTCGAACAGCTGGCCGAAGGTGGCCGCCTCATCCTGCCGGTGGGCGCCGGCGACCAGACGCTGCGCATGATCGAGCATCAGCCGCAGCATCGCTTTGTCGAATCGAAACTGGACGCGGTGCGCTTCGTGCCGCTCCTGCCGGGGGTTGAATGAATAGAAGGCTGTGTGCGCTGTCCGCCGTGAGCCTGCTGCTGGCCGCGTGCGCCGGCACGCGTCCGGCTCCGGTCGAGGACCGCACTTCGGCGCCGGCAGTCGCGGCGACGGCTGCGCCTGCGGCGACCGCAGTGCCGGCCGCACGTGCCGGCTTCCACATCGTGTCCAAGGGCGAAACGCTCTACAGCATCGCGCTGGAGCACGGCCAGGACTGGCGTGATCTGGTCATCTGGAACCGCATCGAGAACCCCAATCTGATCCGCATCGGTCAGGAATTGCGCGTCGCGCAGCCGGAGGGGGCGGTCGAGATACGTCCCATCGTGACGCCGGGTGCGGTCGAGTCCCGGCCGCTCGAGCCGGCGCCGCAACAAGCGGCGGCGGCAGCAGCAACGACCGCGGAACCGGCTAACAGCACCGTGCTGAAGCGTGAGCCGCGTGGTGGAGTCGAAGCCTATTCGGAAGAGGCGCTGGCGCGCATGAAGGGGGCGCCACTGGCGGCAGCCACCGCGGCGCCGACACCGGCTGCGGCCGCGGCCGCGACGACGCCGGCAGTACCCGTCGTCGCGCCCGAGTCGTCCCGCTCGGAAGACGGTATCGAATGGAGCTGGCCGGCGCAGGGCCGCATCATCGGCCGCTTCGGTGAAGGATCGGGCAAGGGCGTGGACGTCAGCGGCAAGCTCGGCGATCCGGTGCTCGCTGCGGCTGGCGGACGTGTCGTGTATGCGGGCGAGGCGATGCGCGGTTATGGCAAACTGGTCATCATCAAGCATGACAACACCTATCTGTCCGCGTACGCGCACAACAGCAAAATCCTGGTTCAGGAACGCGATACGGTGAAACGCGGACAAAGGATAGCCGAGCTCGGTGACACCGATACCGAAGCCGGCAAGCCCCGGCTGCACTTCGAAATACGGCGCCAGGGCAAGCCCGTCGATCCGCTGAAGTATCTGCCACCGAGATAGCCGCCATGTCCGATCTGTCGCTGCCTGATGATGCCGAACCCGTCGAGCCCATCGAGGACGACGCGGCGATCAGCGACATCGACACGCCGGAAGCGGTGGTCGAGGCGGTCGAGCCCGCCGAGGCGGAGTTCTTCGGCGATGCGACCCAGCTCTACCTGAACGAGATCGGCGCCAATCCGCTGCTGACGCCGGAAGAGGAGCTGTCGCTGTCGCGCCGCGTGCGCCTCGGCGACTTCGAGGCGCGGCAGATCATGATCGAGCGCAACCTGCGTCTGGTCGTCAATATCGCCAAGCACTACCTGAACCGCGGCATGCCGCTGCTCGATCTGGTCGAGGAGGGCAATCTCGGCCTGATCCACGCGCTGGAGAAATTCGACCCGGAGCGCGGTTTCCGCTTCTCGACCTACGCCACCTGGTGGATACGGCAGAACATCGAGCGCGCGATCATGAACCAGTCGCGCACGATACGGCTGCCGGTACACGTGGTGAAGGAGCTGAACCAGGTGCTGCGCGCAATGCGCAGCCTGGAGTCGCGCAGCGGCGGCGACTGCTGCGCCGAGGACATTGCGCAGCTGCTGGCCAAACCGGTCGAGGACGTGCGGCACATCCTGTCGCTGAACGAGCACACCGCCTCGCTGGACGCGCCGCTGGACATCGACCCCTCGCTGTCGATCGGCGAATCGCTGGCCGACGACGAGCAGGACGGGCCGGATGTGCAGATCCAGAACGCCGAGATCGGCTCACTCGTACACACCTGGATTTCCCAGCTCGGCGACAAGCAGCGCACGGTGATCGAGTACCGCTACGGCATCAATGGCTGCGAGATTGCCACGCTGGAAGAGCTGGCCGAGCGACTGGGCCTGACGCGGGAGCGGGTGCGCCAGATCCAGCTCGAAGCGCTGGCGCAGCTGCGCAAGATATTGCGGCGGGCGGGGGTGTCGAGGGATGTGCTGTTGTAGATTCCTGAGTGGTTTTGCTGCGCTCTTACGGAACATCACTTGCTCAGTGATGCGACGGCGTCGCCGCTGCAAGCGCTGCAGTCGCGGTCAGAAGACTGCTCCCACAGGCATCCGCGCGGCGCTCTTTGTGGGAGCGGTCTTCTGACCGCGACGGGGCGGGCGATTCCGCGCCGGCGCGGGGTCAAGCGGCACCCGTGGTGAGTCGGTAAGGGTGGCTGGCGCGTTGCGAGAACCCCGTGTTGCCCCACAGCCAGCCTGTTCAGCGGGCGCGAGGCGATGCTTCGCGAAACCACATCGGAAGGAGTGCCGGCCCTGCATGGCCGGCCCGTTCGGGAGGCGCGACACGGGTATGCCTTCTGCGTATGCCCGCGCTGATCGACGACCCCAGGGCTGGCCCTGCATGGCCAGCCCGTTCAGCGGGCGCGGCGCAGTGCGCCGCGAAACCCCCGCTTCACCCCATCGCCAGCTGCGCTACGGTGCGCAGGCCGTAGTCGAACAGTTGCTGCAGCGCCGGGGCGAAGAAGGGCATCGACAGCAGCAGCATGACGAAGCCGGCAATCAGCGTGACCGGGAAGCCGATCGCGAACAGGTTCAACGTCGGTGCGGCGCGGGTCAGTATGGCCAGTGCGATGTTCACCACCAGCAGCGCCGCGATCACCGGCAGTGCGAGCATCACGCCGGCCGAGAAGATGGTGCTGCCCCAGCGTGCGATCGCCATCCAGCCGTTGGCCGGGAACAGGTCGGCGCCGACCGGCCACCACTCGAAGCTGTTGCCGATCACGGCCAGCAACATCAGGTGGCCGTTGATCGACAGGAAGATGAGCATCGCGAGCAGGCCAAGGAATTCGGAAATCACCGGCGACTGCGCTGCGTTGTCCGGATCGTAGAACATCGCGAAGCCCAGACCCATCTGCAGACCAATCAGCTCGCCAGCCAGATCGATCGCGGTAAACACGACGCGCATCGAGAAGCCGAGCGCGATGCCGATCAGCATCTGCTGCAGCAACGCGAGCAGACCCGGCCACGAACCGACGATCAGTCCCGAGGGCGGCAGCGCGGGGATCAGCGCCAGCGTCATCGCCGCGCCGAAGCCCATGCGGATGCGCGCTGGAATCGCGCGATTGCTCAGGATGGGTGCGGTCGCGATCAGCCCCATGATGCGGGCCAGCGGAAACAGGAAGCCCGCCATCCACAGGTCGAGCTGGGCGGCGGACAGATTGATCACTTCAGCCGATCAGCGACGGAATGGACGAGTAGAGCCGGCGGATGTAGTCGGTCATCAGCGTGATCATCCACGGCCCGGCCAGCACGATGACCAGGAACACCGCGATCAGCTTCGGGATGAAGGAAAGCGTCATTTCGTTCACCTGCGTCGCCGCCTGGAAGATGCTGACGAGCAGGCCGGTCACCAGCGCGGCGCCCAGCATCGGCGCCGAAATGATGAGCAGGATTTCGACCGCGTGGCGACCGATGTCGACGACGGTGGTGGGGGTCATGGGTACGGCTCCTTCAGATCTGGCCGAAGCTGGACACCAGCGTGCCGAGTATCAGGTTCCAGCCATCGACCAGCACGAACAGCATGAGCTTGAACGGCAGCGACACGATGACCGGCGACATCATCATCATGCCCATCGACATCAGCACCGACGCGACCACCATGTCGATGATGATGAAGGGGATGAATACGATGAAGCCGATCTGGAACGCCGTCTTCAGCTCCGACGTGACGTAGGCGGGCACGACGACGCGCATCGGCAGTTCTTCCTGGCTGGCCACCTTGGGCGTGTTCGACAGTCGCATGAACAGCTCGACGTCGGGCTCGCGCACCTGCTTCAGCATGAAGGTCTTCAGCGGCTTCGATCCGATGTCCAGCGCCTGCTCGAAGGTAATGCGGTTCTCCGACAGCGGCTGGTAGGCGTTGGCGTAAATCTGCTCGCCGACCGGCGCCATGATGAAGAAGGTGAGGAACATCGCCAGCCCGATCAGCACCTGGTTGGGCGGGCTGCTCTGCGTGCCGATGGCCTGGCGCATCAGCGACAGCACGATGATGATGCGGGTGAAGCTGGTCATCATCAGCAGCACCGCCGGCAGGAAGGACAGACTGGTCAGCAGCAGCAGCGTCTGTATCGACAGCGACCAGTTGGTACCGCCGCCGGGCGCCGGCGTGCTGGTCAGCGCCGGCATCGACTGCGCCAGCACCTCCGGGGCAATTACGGCGGCGACCGCACCGGCGCCGAGCAGCGGAAGCAGGCGGCGCGTCATGAGCGGGACGCCTTCAGCCGGGCGAGCAGCGCGCCGAAATCGGGGGCGGCCGGCTGTGCGCTGTCCTGCTGCAGATCACCGCGCGGCAGCGTGGCGATGCCGGTGACCGAACCGGGGGCGACACCGACCACCAGCCAGTGCTCGCCGATTTCCAGCAGCAGCACGCGCTCGCGCGAGCCGACGGCGATGCCGCCGACCGTGCGTATCGGTGCCGGCCCGGCCAGCTTGCCGCCGGAAATGCGGCGCAGCAGCCACAGCACTGCGAACAGCGCCGCCAGCACGACGCCGAGCGCGCCCAGCATCTGGATCACCGCGCCGGCGCCGCTCGTCGGTGCCGCGGGTGCCGTCGCGTCGGCGGCGTGCAGTGCGCCACTCGATGCGAGCAACAGGAAGGCCATGCGTATCTTCATGGCCGCAGGTTAACGCGCGGGCCGCCTTGGCCAGACCGGGAATAGACCCGGTTTCAGGCGGCAATTTCTGCCGCCGTCGCGTGGCCGTCCGCTGCGCTCAGCCCTCGGCGGCCAGCGCCGTCAGCGCCTCGCGCTCGCGCACCTCGATGCGGCCGCGCGTCATCGCGATCCAGTTGCGCCGCTCCCACTGTTTCAGGATGCGGCCGACCGGTTCGCGCGTGCTGCCGAGGTCGGTGGCGATGCGGCTCTGCGTGTCCTCGAGCGCTGCGCCGTCGGCGGTACGCGCGAGCAGCAGGTCGGCCAGGCGGGCGTCGAGGCGGCGGAATTTCAGTTCGTCGAGCAGCGCGATCATGTCCGACAGGAGCCGGCCATAGTGTTCGAAAACGAACTGGCGGAATACGTCCGAGGTGTTCAGCAACTTGCGGAAGGTGGCGCCAGCGATCGCCACCTCGCGCAGGTCGGTTTCCGCCGTGCTGGCGGCCGGGTAGCGCGCCACGCCGAGCAGGCAGGAGGTGGTGAGCACGCAGGAATCACCCGGGCCTACGCGGTACAGCAGCACTTCGCGGCCATTGGCCGACAGCCGCTGGATGCGTGACCAGCCCTCGATGCGCAGGATGAAGTTGTTGCAGGCGTCGCCTTCGCGGTAGCCGGTCTCGCCTGCCGACAGCCGCACCTCGAAACTGTTGGCGAGCAATTCCTCGCGTGCCGCTGGCTCGAGGTCGGCGAGCCGCGGGAAGTGCGTGATCCAGTCGCGCCATTGGCCGGGCGCGCCGACGTATCGGCTCATGGCTCTTCCTCCATCGGGAATCGTTGTTGTCGCGGGATGCTATCCCGCCGGTGCGGGGTGAATGTGACTAAGTCGCAGATCGCTGATGCGGCGGCGCGTTCAATCGCAGTCAAACGACAACGGAGGAGACCGCCATGCCCCTGAATTCCTTGCGCGCGCTGCTGTGCGCCTGCACCGCGCTGTGGCTGCTGCCGGCCGGTGCGGTCGACGAGCCCTCGTCCGACACCGAAGTCTGGCAGGGCGTGCGGGCCACGGTGTTCGCCGGACGCGAAATCGTCGAGTCGAACGAGGTGATCGAGATCGAAGCGCCCTTCCGTGCCGAGGACGCCGCTGTGGTGCCGGTGGCGCTGCGTGCGCGGATCGACCAGACGCCCGAGCGGCACATCCGCAAGCTGTGGCTCATCATCGACGGCAACCCGACGCCGGTGGCGGCAGCGATCACATTGAGCCCGGAGGCGGGGCGCGCCGACATCGAAACCCGCGTCCGCGTCGAGCAATACACCTGGATGCGCGCCGTGGCCGAAACCAGCGACGGCAAGCTGCACGCCTCAAGCAAGTTCGTGCGCGCATCCGGCGGCTGTTCGGCGCCGGCTGGCAAGGACTTCGAAGAGGCGATGGCGCGGCTGGGCAAGATGAAGCTCAAGGTCGAGAACGACGCCGGAAGCGCCGCTGCCGCGACGCTGATGGTCAGTCACCCGAATATGAACGGCATGCAGATGGATCAGGTCACCCGCCACTTCACGCCGGCCCACTTCGTGCGCCGCATCGAGGTGAGCTACGCCGGCCGCACGCTGCTGACGGCCGACGTCGACTTCGCGCTGAGCGAAAACCCGCAACTGCGCTTCCAGTTCAAGCCGCAGGAAGGTGGCGAACTGCAGGCCAAGGTGATCGATTCGAAGGACCTCACCTTCACCCAGACCGTCGCGGTGAAGGGCGGCGCGCTCGCCAGTTCGAAGTGAGTCGGGCGCTCAGCGCCGGCTGAGCGCTTCCTCGATCTTCTTCTCGGTCTTGTACTGGCTCAGCGCATAGACCGCCCACAGCGCGGCCGGAATCCAGCCCAGCAGCGTGAGCTGCAGGATGAGACAGATGATGCCGGCCACCGGGCGGCCGATGGTGAAGAACACCATGAAGGGCAGGAAGATTGCGAGCAGCAGTCGCATGCGGAACTCCGGGCTGGGCGTGTTGAGCGCAACGGTACAAGATTCGCGGCCCGAGTTGAAGCCCGCGGCAGCGTGCGCGGAACCGGCGATGCTGCTCCGCCGCAAGCGGCCTGTCAGCTAATCCGGGATAATCGCGGCATGGTATCTGTCGTTCATTCCCTCTCCAGCGCCGACGCGGCGCGCACCACACTCGAATTGCTGACCGACGGTCTGGGCGACGCCGAAGCGGACACCCTGCGCCGCGCTCACGACATGGTGACGCCGCTGTACGCCGAGCGCTGGCTCGGCACCGGCGAGCCAATGCACGAGCACGTGGTCGGCCAGGCGCTGATCTGCGCCTCGCTGCGGCTCGACCTCGAAACCCGGCTGGCGGCCCTGCTGTTTCCGCTGCACGAGGTGCGGGACGATGCCGGCGAACACATCGCCGCGCATTACGGCCCGGCGGTCGCCGAACTGGTCGCCGGCCTGCAGCGGCTCGACAACCTGCGCCTGATCACCCGCGCCCATGCTTCGCAGAGCGTGACCGGCAGCGACGCCGGCGGCGATCAGGCCGAGGTGCTGCGCAAGATGGTGCTGGCCATGGTGGCCGACGTGCGCGTGGTAATGCTGCGCCTCGCTTCGCGTGTGCAGAGCCTGCGCTGGCTCACCGCCCACCCGAACGACGACCGCCTCGACATGGCGCGCGAATCGCTCGACATCTATGCGCCGCTAGCCAACCGGCTGGGCGTCTGGCAGCTCAAGTGGGAACTGGAAGACCTGTCCTTCCGCTTCCTCGAACCCGACACCTACAAGCGCATTGCCAAGCAGCTCGACGAGAAGCGGGTCGAGCGCGAGGCCTTCATCGCCGACGCGATGGTGAAGCTGAAGGCCGAGCTGGAGGCGGCCGGCATCAAGGCCGAAATCCAGGGGCGGCCGAAGCACATCTACAGCATCTGGAACAAGATGCGGGCGAAGAAGCTGGAGTTCTCCGAGGTGTACGACGTGCGCGCGCTGCGCGTGCTGGTCGACTCGGTGCGCGACTGCTACGGCGCGCTCGGCGTCGTGCACCAGCTCTGGCATCCGCTGCCGCGCGAGTTCGACGACTACATCGCGCAGCCCAAGGGCAACAACTACCAGTCGCTGCATACCGCGGTGATCGCGCCCGACGGCCGCTCGCTCGAAGTGCAGATCCGTACGCGCGACATGCACCGCCACGCCGAGATGGGTGTCGCTGCGCACTGGCGCTACAAGGAAGGGTCGGGGCAGGACAAGGACTACGACGACAAGATCGCCTGGCTGCGCCAGCTGCTGTCCTGGCGCGACGAAATCGCCGACCACTCGGAGTGGGTGGAACAGTTCAAGCGCGCCGCGCTCGACGACACCATCTATGTGCTGACGCCGCAGGGCAAGGTGATCGACCTGCCGCAGGGTGCGACCCCGGTCGATTTCGCCTACCGCCTGCATACAGACCTCGGCCACCGCTGCCGTGGTGCCCGCGTGAACGGCCAGCTGGTGCCGCTCAACACGCCGCTCGACAACGGCCAGCGGGTGGAGATCATCGCCGCCAAGCAGGGCGGGCCGTCGCGCGACTGGCTGGTGCCGCAGCAGGGCTACATCACCACGCACAACGCGCGGGTGAAGGTGCGCCGCTGGTTCGCCCAGATCGAGGAAGGCGAAACGCTCGCCCAGGGCCGAACCTGGCTGGCGCGTGAACTGGCGCGCGAAGGCGCCAGCCAGACCAGTCTGGAAGAGCTGTCGCAGAAACTGGGCTACAACAGCGTCGATGCGATGCACATCGCCTGCGCGCACGGCGAGGTCGGGCCGCGCGCGATCCACGTCGCACTGAAGGGCGAGGAGCCGCCGCCGGACGAGCCGGAAATCAAGCCGCGCGCCCCGCGCGCTACCGGCGAGCGCGGCGTGCTGGTCGAGGGGGTCGGCAAGCTGCTGACCCAGCTCGGTCGCTGCTGCAAGCCGGCACCGCCGGACCCGATCTCAGGCTTCGTCACCCGCGGCCGCGGCGTGGCCATCCACCGCAGCGACTGCCCGAACTACATCAATATGGTGGCGCGCAACCCGGAGCGGGTGATCGACGCGCAATGGGGCGAAGTGGCCGGCCGCGACCCGGACGCCCGTTTCGCCGCCGACATCCACGTCGAGGCGCACGACCGCCAGGGCCTGCTGCGCGACATTTCCGAAGTGCTGTCGCGCGAGAAGATCAACGTGACCGCGGTCAGCACGCAGTCCAAGGCTGGCATGGCGCGCATGAGTTTCACCGTCGAGATCGCCGGCGTCGGCCAGATCCAGAAGGTGCTCGGCCTGATCCGCGACGTCGACGGCGTGGTCGAGACGCGGCGCGGCTGATTGCCGGCGCGCCGACGAACCGTGCCCTAGAACAGTTCGACCTCGCCGGTGCTCATCGTGCCGCGCGGTCCGGACTGCAGCGTCATCGACCGTGCGGCCTCGCGTGCGTCGGTCAGCAGGCGTGACAGCACCTCGTTGCGTTTCTCGACCCGGGCGATGCCGTCGCGCTGCTCGCGGTCGCGGTGCGCGTCGAACACGCCGTTCACGTAACGCGCCATCAGTTCGGTCTGCTCGCCGACCTTTGCCAGCAGCTGGCTCACCATGTCCTCGAACTGCATCGACACCATGCCCTGCATCACCGCCTCGTGTATGGTCGATGAAAGGCGATTGATGCGCTCGGCCTGTTCGGTGGCGTGGCGGTTGATGACGGACATCTGTTGCCACAACTGGGCGGCGCGCTCCTCGGATTCACGCGCCGAGCCGATGTCGGTGCTGGCTGAAGCGGCGACGGCCTCGCCGGCCTCGCTGATCGCACCATGCACGTCGCCAAGCAGCGCGCTGATTTCGGTGCTGAAGGTTTCAGTACGTTGCGCCAGTTTGCGCACTTCGTCCGCCACCACCGCGAAGCCGCGTCCGGCTTCGCCCGCGCGTGCTGCCTCGATGGCGGCGTTGAGCGCCAGCAGTTCCGTCTGGCGATTGATCTGATTGACCTGACCGATCAGTCCGCGCACCTGCTCGAGCTTGTTGCGTACGCCGTCGAAGCGCTGTCCGATCGCCGCGCTGCCTTCGCTCAATGTTTCCACCGTGCGCACGAAGCCGGACAAGGATTCCTGCGTGCGGAGCGCGAACTGTTCGATCTCGCTGCGGCGGCGCGCCTGCTCCTCGTCGGTCGCCAGTGCAAGCAGTTCCTCCACCATCTCTCGCAAGTTCGAACGTCCGTTGCTCTCGCGCAGATTGGCGGCAGCGCCGGCGACGATGTCCTGCGAACGGGTCAGTGCCTCGCGCAGGCGTTCAAACTGTTCCCGACTGCCTCCTGCAAGTGCGCCACACAGATCGTCGTACTGACGCACATTGCGGTCGATCTCCGCCATGCGGGCCGCCTGTCGCGCTGCGTGTCGCGCACGCGCCCGACGACTGAGCACCTGCGCGATGACCAGACTGGCAATCGCCAGCGTGATCAACGCCGTCGTCGCCCAGCCGGAAGACCCGCTCACACTCAGTACGGCCCCGCCCGCGCTGACCACCAGCGCCATCCACACAGCAAGGTCATCACCTCTCAAAGAGCCCGTTTTCGTCACGTCGATAATCCTTTCTTCTGGTCTTGTTTTGTACGACGAAAGTCATATCGACAATGCCCTTCGGGTTCTCAAGGGTTCCAGTGTGAAAATTTCCCTGATGTGTGAACACGGTCGGTCTGGCAGCACGTGACGACCGAAGGGGTCACGCGTGGACGTCTATCAGTGGGCGCTGTGCCGGCCGTGACTCCGCATAGATCAGCAGCGGTGTCCGGGCCGCGACCTCCGGGCGCACGACCGATCCGTCGGTCGAGGCCGCCAGTTCGACTTCGGCCTGGCGAGCCATCTGCGCCGCCCTTGCGGCGACCGCGAGATCCTGTCCCGACGGCTCGGCCGGCGCCAGCGCGGCCGCGCTGATCTGTCGCGCACGGCGCAGCGTCTCTTCCGGCGTGCGGCCGGGTGATACGTCCAGACTCACTTCGCCGCCGACGGCGTAATTCACGCCATCCGGACCGCGCTGGAAGCTGTAGCGCGCACCGGAGGTCGCCAGACCCCCGGCCGCCGCCTGATGCGCCTGTTCGTGCTGTCTCACCTCGCGGTCGCGCGCCTGCAGTGCGCGCAGCTGTGCGGCGTCTTCGGGACTGAGTTCGCTCGCGGCATGCCCGCGCTGCGGCGTGGCGGCCCGCACGGTGAAGGCACTGAAGCTCGGGGTGGAGATATTCATCGGCGCGGTGTCCCCGGATATCGTTGACACCGGTCGCTGCAGGGGCGACCGACGCATCAATACCCACTATAGACAGTGCGCCGGGTGCGGGAGTCCGACTGGCGGCCCCAACAGGAATCGAACCTGTACCTACCCCTTAGGAGGGGGTTGTTGTATCCATTCAACTATGGAGCCGCAGGGGCGCGATTGTAACCGCGCGCCGCGTCAGCGGACGAGGGTGTAGCGGTATTCGATCGGCGGGTGGCCGGGGTGGGCGTGGCGGTAGCGCAGGCGGAGCAGGGCGTAGTCGCCGGTGCCGGTACGGTCGAACATCGCACGGCCTGCTTCGCCGCGTCCGATCAGCAGATGTGCCCCCGATTGCGCCGGGGGCGCTGGCGCGTCGTCCTTCCACACGACGACCTGCGCCTGCGGGAAACGCACGCGGAGCACGCCGCCGAGCACAGGGTCGTGGGTAACGATGGGCGCGCGACCGTCGTAGCCGGCGCTGCGCAGCGCAAGCGCCAGTTCGGCCGCCGGTTCGTTCAGTTCGTCCGGCCGGTTGCGCCAGCCGTCGAACACCGGCCGCATGCTGGCCATGAAGAGGTAGAGCAGCGCGAACACGATGAGCGTGGCGCGCAGCCAGCTCAAGCGCGGGTGCGTGGCCAGATGCGGTCGGCAGCAGAAGAAGGCGAGCGGCGCCATGAAAAGCAGCGGCTGCAGCCAGCGACCCTTGAAGTGGGTGGCGCCGCCGACCACTATCAGGGCGAGCATCAGCAGCGTCAGCACGCCCAGGTAGCGGCCCCACAGGCGGCAGTGTGGCGATGCGGCGGCGGGCGCCCAGGTGGCGCGGCCGAAGATCGCGGCGAAGGCGAGCGCGAGTGCGGCCATTGTGGCCAGCGCGGCGCCGGCCAGACTGCTCAGGCCGCGCACCACGCCGCCCGCCAGGCCAGGCGCGGCGTCCAGCTTTTCGAGCGTGCGGGCGCTGGCCAACTGCCAGTTGTCGAGCAGCCACAGCGCGTGCGGCGCGAGCACCACGAGTGCGAGCAGCGCCGCCGCGATCAGCCACGGGCTGCGCAACATGGACCGCGTGTCGCGCGACAGCAGCACCGCCAGCCCGAGCGCGGCCAGATAGACCGCGAAGCTGTATTTGGACAGCAGGCCGAGCGCTGCGCACAGGCCGAGCGCGAGGTAGAGCACCGGGCGCGGCTTCTCGATCAGCCGCACGACGACGTAGAGCGTGGCGGCGGCGACAGCGGTGGCCAGCACCGAATGCGTCAGGTCGCGCTGCGATTCCCAGCCGATCTGCGGGATCAGCAGCATCGACGCCGCCGACAGCAGCGCCAGCGGTGCCGACATCAGCCGGCGGGCGGCCAGCCAGACGAAGGCGTAGGTCGATGCGAGCAACGTGTTCTTCAGCAGCGACAGCGACAGCACCGACACCCCGGTTACCTGGAACACCGCCCATTGCAGCCATGTATACAGCGGCGGCTGCGTGCCATAGCCGGCGGCCAGCTGCTGGGTCCACAGCGCCTGCTCGGCCTCGTCCAGTTCGAGCGCGTCCGACACCAGCGTGCGAGCCACCATGTGGGCGCCGAAATAGAGCAGGAGCAGCAGCCACGGGGCGCGGTGCGACGGGGCGGACGGGGTGGATGGGGGGGCGTTCATGGCGTCGCAGTGTCGCCGCACATCTTTAATTTGGCGTTAACCGCGGCGCTGCACGATGACGGTTCTCCATGCCGGATCGTCCGCCCATGCCACAGGTACTCGAATTCGCTCAGCCCGAACTGCCGACGCGCGCCCCGGCCGAGGCGCCGGAGGTGTCCGTCGTCGTGCCGGTGTTCAATGAGTTCGACAACCTCGGCGATCTGGTCGATCGCATCCACGCCGCACTGGCGCCGACCGGCCGCCGCTTCGAACTGATCGTCGTCGACGACGGTTCGCGCGACGGCAGCGGCGCGCTGCTGACGCGGCTGGTGGCCGAACGCCCGTGGCTGCGGCCGGTGCTGCTGGTGCGCAATTACGGTCAGTCGAGTGCGCTGCAGGCCGGTTTCGACCGGGTGCGTGGCCGCTACGTCGTCACGCTGGACGGCGATCTGCAGAACGACCCGCTCGACATTCCGGCGATGATCGATCGCCTCGCCACCGACCCCGACGTCGACATGATTTCAGGCTGGCGCCAGCAGCGGCAGGACAAGGCGCTGTCGCGCCGCCTGCCGTCCGTGATTGCGAACAAGCTCATTTCCGCCTCGACCGGCGTGCATCTGCACGACTACGGCTGCGCGCTGAAGGCCTACCGGCGCGACATCATCGACCGCATCCGGCTGTACGGCGAACTGCACCGTTTCATCCCGTCGCTGGCGCGCGACGCGGGTGCGCGCATCGCCGAGGTGCCGGTGCGCCACCACGCGCGCACGCGCGGCGTGTCGAAGTACGGCATAGACCGCACCTTCCGCGTCATCCTCGACCTGGTGCTCATTGTCTTCTTCATGCGCTACCGCCAGCGTCCGCTGCACGCCTTCGGCGCGCTCGGCCTGTGGCTCGCCACGCCGGGTGCCGCCATCCTCGGCTGGATGGGGCTGCTCAAGCTGTTCGGCCACGACATCGCCGGCCGGCCGCTGCTGATGGCCGGCGTCATGCTGCTGCTGATGGGCGTGCAACTCATCGTCGCCGGTCTGATCGGCGAACTGCTCATCCGCATCTATCACGAAGGCCGCGGCGTGCCGCAGTACCACGCACAGGAGCCGGAGGCGCGATGACGCGCAGCGCCGCGCTGCGCCTCGCCGCAGCCGGCGTCTTGCTGGCGGCGGTGATCCATGTGGCGGAGCCGGCGGCGCTGGTTGACACCCTGCGGCGGGCCGACCGCGACTGGCTGCTGCTTGGCTTGGTCGCAGCGCTGCTGTCCAACGTCGCCTCCGCGCTGCGCTGGCGTGCGCTCACGGCCTGGCTCGGGGCGGCCGTCAGCCCCTCGTTCGCGCTGCTCGCCTACTTCCGTGCGATGGCGCTGAACGCGCTGCTGCCGGGGGCGGTCGTCGGTGGCGATCTGTATCGCGCGCTGGCTCTGCGACAGGCCGGTCTGCCGACACTCGACGCCGGACTATCGGTGCTGCTGGACCGCGTAAGCGGTCTGTGGGTGCTGCTGGCGCTCGGTGCCGGCGCATTGCCGTTCGCCGCATCCTCGATTGCGCTCCCACTGCCGCTTGTCTGGATCGACCTGTCGTGTGCGATGGCGGCCGTGCTGCTGCTGACCGCGCCACTGCTGCTGGTCGCGCGGCCGATCAGCGGCGGTCGAGCGTTCGCTGCGCTGGCGCGGGTGCAATCGCGAGTGCGGCGTCCGCGGGTGCTGCGGCAGTACGCGCTGCAGATGGGCGCCTCGCTCGTCGTGCAGGCGCTGTCCATCGCTGCGCTTGCCTGCGGCGGCCGCGCCCTCGGGCTCGACCTGTCGCCGACCGTGTGGGCGACCGCGGCGGCGCCGATCTTCCTGATGGCGGCGCTGCCGGTCAGCGTCGGCGGCTGGGGTACGCGTGAAGCGGCGGCGGCGGCGGTGCTCGCCGTCTTCGGCGTGCCGGCCGCGCAGGCGGTCGCGGTGGCGCTGATCTACGGCGTGTTCGGCCTGCTGCAGGCTGCGCTCGGTGGCGCGCTGTTCGCCTGCCGGGCGCAAGCGGTGGCGCGCGCCGGCTGAGTCGCCGCCAGGGCAGGGCGTATACTGCGCGCCCGCCTCCGAACCGCCTCACCCGCCGCCCGCCATGCCGCTGATCACCCTCGACAATGCCTGCCTCGCTTTCGGCGACCTGCCGCTGCTGGACCACACCGCGCTGGTGGTCGAACCGGGCGAGCGGCTGGCGCTGATCGGCCGCAACGGCACCGGCAAGTCCAGCCTGCTCAAGATCCTCGCCGGTGACGCCGCGCTCGACGACGGCACGGTGTGGCGCCAGCCGGGCACCAAGATCGCCTACGTCGCGCAGGAGCCGCAGTTCGCCGCCGGCGCCCGCGTGTTCGACGCCATCGCCCAAGGCTTGGGCGAGCTGTCGCAACTGCTGATCGATTACCACGACGTGGCCGAGGCGGTTGCGCATGGTGACGAGAGCAAGCTCGACCGCATGGCCGAACTGCAGGACGCGCTGGAGCATCATCAGGCCTGGCGCTTCGAGCAGCGCATCGAACAGGCGCTGGTCCGGCTCAACCTGCCGGGCGACGCCACCGTGGAATCACTGTCCGGCGGCATGCTCAAACGCGTGGCACTGGCGCGCGCGCTGGTGGCCGAGCCGGACATGCTGCTGCTTGACGAACCGACCAACCACCTCGACCTCGACGGCATCGCCTGGCTGGAGGCACTGCTCAACGACTTTCGCGGCGCCAGCCTGGTCATCACGCACGACCGCCGCTTCCTCGACAGCTTCGCCACCCGCATCATCGAACTGGACCGCGGCCTGCTACGCAGCTATCCCGGCCGCTACGCGCAGTACGTCGCGCGCAAGGCCGACGAGTTGGCGGCCGAGGCGCTGGAATCGGCGCGTGCCGACAAGCTGCTGGCGCAGGAAGAGGTGTGGATACGCAAGGGCGTCGAGGCGCGGCGTACGCGTGCGCAGTTCCGTGTAAAGCGGCTCGACGAGCTGCGCGCCCGGCGCGAGGCGCGGCGCGAACAGATGGGTCGCGCCCGCATCGGACTGGATCGCGGCGAAGCGTCCGGCGAACTGGTGGCGGAACTCGAAGGCGTGAGCAAGCGCTATGGCGACCGCCCCATCGTGCGCGACTTCTCGACGCGCATCGTGCGCGGCGACAAGGTGGGCCTGATCGGCCCCAACGGCGCCGGCAAGACCACGCTGCTCAAGCTCATCCTCGGCCAGCTGGAGCCGGACGAAGGCCGCGTGCGTACCGGCAGCCGCATACAGGTCGCCTATTTCGACCAGTTCCGCACCCAGCTCGACGAATCGGCCACGCTGGCCGAGGTGATCAGCCCGGGTTCGGATTTCGTCGAGATCGGCGGCAAGCGCACGCACGTGATCGGCTATCTGGGCGACTTCCTGTTCCCGCCTCAGCGTGCGCGCGCCAAGGTCGAGTCGCTGTCCGGCGGCGAGCGCAACCGGCTGCTGCTGGCGCGGTTGTTCGCGCGCCCGGCCAACGTGCTGGTGCTGGACGAGCCGACCAACGACCTCGACATGGAAACGCTGGACCTGCTCGAACAGCTGCTGCAGGACTACGACGGCACCGTGCTGCTGGTATCGCATGACCGCGCCTTCCTCGACGCCGTGGTGACGCAGACCATCGCCTATGAGGGCGACGGTCGCTGGCGCGAGTACGTCGGCGGCTACAGCGACTGGGTCGCCCAGCGCCCGGCCGCGCCGGTGTCATCGCCGGTCGCACCGGCGAAGCCCGCACCGGCTGCTGCGCCGGTCAAGGCCGACAAGCCGGCCGCAGCGCCGAAGAGCAAGCTCAGCTTCAAGGAGCAGAAGGAACTGGACGGGTTGCCCGACCGCATCGCTGCGCTGGAGGACGAGCAGGCGACACTGACCGCGCGGCTGTCGAGCGGCGCACTGGCCGGTCCCGAAGCGGCCGGCGTGTCCACCCGTCTGGGGGCGCTGGCCGCCGAAATCGACGCCGCCATGCTGCGTTGGGAAGAACTGGAATCGCGTCGCTGAGCCCGAATTCTGTCGGATTTATTTACAGATCTCGGGCCGGCGAACGCTGCTATCCGAGATAGGTAAAAAACTTCATATATTTCAGTTTTGTGTAACCCCCTGTTTTTCTGGAATGTGACTTGCTACACGGTCGATGACGGCTCGGGAGAATTTCCCTTGTTGTCCTAAAAGAACCCAGGAGACAGATCATGGCCATCCCCTTCCGCAAGAAGGTTCGTCGCGCCGCACTGACTGCGGCCCTCGCCGGCATGAGTGCCGCACACGCCGCCCCCACCGTCGATCTCGAGAACGTCGGTTGGGTCACCTACGGCGATGCCCGTTCCTATTCGCTGCCGATTTCCGGTCTCGAAGTGATGTCGGGGCCGGGCCAGATCGATATCTTCACCAAACTCGGCCTGGGCGCCGACGGCCAGACCAGCAATGGCACGCCCGGTGTCGACGACGCCTTCGATACCCCTCAGGCGAACACCACCGAGGGCTTCCGCACGACGACCGCAAACGAACCCAACAGTCTGGCCGGTGTGCTCGACGGCAGTTGGGATCGCTCCGGCTGGTGGGATGCCAGCCTGTCGGCGCTCAACTCCGAACTGAACTTCGACGAGAACTCGCTGGTGTTCTTCTTCGCCAACAACGAGATCGGCTCCGGCGAAGACCGCGCCAGTCTGGCGGCGTGGATGCGCGTCGAGGTGTCGCAGATCAGCACCGGCACCATTCTCGGCCGCTTCGACCTGAGCAATGACTTCGACCAGGATGGCGTTTCGGTCTACGGCGGGCTGCCGACCTTCGACGGCTCGGGTGGCTCCGGCATCATTCTCGGCGGCTCGGATCTGTATACCGCGCCCGGCGCGCTGACCGAAGCAGGTCGTGTCGAACCGGTGCTCGCAGACTTCGTGCGCTCCGGTGGCCCGGTCTGTCTGGCAACGGTGCCGGGCGGCGAAATCATCGTCGATTGCGCCGGCCCCTATGACCGCAAGGTCGAGCACAACCTGGGCGGTGACCGCGCTGCCTACGCCATCGTGATGACCGAGCTCGACGCACTGATTGCCAGCCTGATCGGCGGCGATCTGAGCGACTACGCGATCCATGTCGATTACCGCCTCGGCTGTGGCAGCGAGGATGGCTTCGGCACCGTGCGTGAAGCGCCGCGGCAGAATGAGGACGTCGGCAACTGTTTCGACAAGTACGCATTGAATGGTGGTGACGAGAAGCTGTTCATCGGCACCCAGGCGCGTACGGACATCAACGTACCGGAGCCCGGTTCGCTGGCGCTGATCGCCGCTGCGCTGGCCGGCGCAGGCCTGCTGCGTCGCCGTCGGGGCTGATTGTCGCGCCCGAAGCAGCTTGCTGCTGAATGAAAAAGGCCACCCGCGGGTGGCCTTTTTCATTGTGACGGCGTCAGTCCGCGTCGGGCGCGGCGTGATCGGGGAGCGTCGGCGGCGGCGAGCCGTCCATCGGCAGACCCAGGCGGCCCAGCAGCGTTTCGTGGCTGATCCGCAACAGCTCCTCGATGTCCTTGAAGTCGTCCGGCAACGCTGGGTCGTCCCAGCCTTTTGCGCTGTGACGGGCCAGATTGACGGCGTACTGCACGTTGCGCACGCGCGGCGACGGGTGAGCGGAGCCGCCCATCAGTTCGACCAGCAGCGCCGGCAGTCGCCACGCCTTGGCCAGCGCCACCTGCAGATCGTGCGAAGTCACGTTGAACACCACCTTCTGCGCGGCCGCCGTGCGCATCGTCGGATTGGCGCGCAGCAGGTCGCGCAGCTTCAGCGAGAGCTTCGGGGCGAACACCCAGCAGAGGATTTCCGCCACGTCGTGCAGCAAGGTGGCGACGGTGATCTCGTCGACGTCCACGTCGTGGCGCATCAGCGCCCATTCGCGGGCCCAGCCCGACGCCTTGCGTGCCCGCGCGATCACGCGCATCACGCCGAGCAGCGCCTGCGGGTGTGCGTGCAGGTGCTCTTCCAGCGTCGGGAGCGACTCGAAATGATTGAAGAAGGGCGTGATGCCGATCATCATCAGCGCCCGTTCTATCGTCGTGATGTCGGTATGCTGGCTGCGGCCGCGCTTGGCTTCGATGAAGGCGAGCACACGCAGCGTCATCAGCGGGTCGTGCAGGATGACCTGGGCGATGGTGCGGGCACTGACCGTGTTTTCGGCCTCCCGCAACTGGGCCAGTTCGCGGGTGGTGCGGGCAAGTACTGGCAGGGGCTTGTCGCTCATGAAAGCGACCCAGCCCTCCAGGGTGGCGTTCGACGCGTCGCGCATGTGTCAGGTCCTGTGGACGATGACCCGTTAACGGCTCCGCATGCCGCCTACTGAAGAGGTGGCGCCATGAAGCCTGTGTCTGTCTGCAAGCTGCGCAGGGCGCTCACCGGCGGGCCTCAGCTTCCGTCGTCGTCCTCGTCGCCGTCGACGTCCGGCCAGCTGTCATTGTCGGCGTCGCCATCGGCCTCGGCCACCATCGTCATCGCGTTGATCTGCGCGATCTGGTCAAGCAGGCTCGGCATGGCGGGAATGCGCTCGTCCGACTTCAGCGGACGGCGATGATGGCGAAAACCCAGTGTTTCGGACGTCGGGCGCGGCATGGACATGTCGGGACTCCTGATACTGTTTGACGGTGGTTGATCGCTGCTGCTTTGCTGATTACGACGTTTGACTCGCGGACTTGAAGGCATGTCGCACCCTTTTTGTGAAGATTCCTCGCTGATGCAGCACCCGCCACGCCCGGATTGCGACCTGTTCTGCCGTGTCGTCGACAATTTCGGCGACGCCGGCGTCTGCTGGCGCCTCGCCCGCGCGCTGGCGCGCGAGCACGGCTGGACGGTCAGACTGTGGCTGGACGCGCCTCAGGCGCTGGCGCGGATCAAGCCACAGGGCGCCGACGAGCCGGGCGTCGATGTGAGGCACTGGACCGATGAACTGCCGGACTGCGAACCGGCGCACTGCGTCATCGAAGCCTTCGCCTGCCATCTGCCGCCGGCCTTCGTTGCGGCGATGGCGGCGCTGGCCGTGCCGCCGCGCTGGATCAATCTTGAATACCTGACGGCCGAAGACTGGGCGGACGGCTGTCACGGCCTCGCGTCGCAGGATCCGGCCACCGGTCTGACCAAGCACTTCTTCTTTCCCGGCTTCAGCGCGCGCACCGGCGGCCTGCTGCGCGAGCGCGACCTGTTCGCCCGACGCGACGCCTGGCGCGCGGATGCGGCGCTGCAACAGGCAACCTGGGCGCGCGTCGGCTTGCGGCCGCAGCCCGGGGCGCTCCAGGTATCGCTGTTCAGCTATGAGAGCCCGTCGATGGCGACCCTGATCGACGCGCTGGCTGCAGGCGCTCAGTCGACCCAGTTATGGGTGCCCGAAGGCAGGGCGCTGACCGCGCTGACCGGTGTGCTGGCGCAGCCGCTGGCCGCCGGCGACGAAATCCGGCGCGGCACGCTGCGTATCTGCGCACTGCCTTTCATGGACCAGGACGACTACGACGCGCTGCTCTGGCACTGCGACCTGAACATCGTGCGCGGCGAGGATTCCTTCGTCCGCGCGCAGTGGGCGGCCCGCCCACTGCTGTGGCACATCTATCCGCAAGACGACGGGGCGCATCTGCCCAAGCTCGATGCCTTTCTCGACCGCTACTCGGCCGGCCTCGACCCGGCGCCGGCAGCACGCTTGCGCGCGCTGCATCACGGCTGGAGCGGGGAGGTGGCGATCGCGTCGGCCGACTGGCTGGCCGCGCTTGCCGACCTGCCGCTGCTGACCGCTCACGCGCAGGACTGGGCGACCCGGCTCGCGTCTACAAGCGACCTCGCAACCCAGCTTGTGTTGTTTAATCAGACACCTATATAATGCCGGGTTTGCCGCGACGGGCGTTGCAACAGGGGTTGCAAAGGTTCGCATGGCGGCCTCAACCCCCACAGGAACACTGCATGAAAACCGCTCAGGAACTGCGCGCCGGCAACGTCGTGAAAATTGGCAACGACGCCATGGTCGTGCTCAAGGCCGAATACAACAAGTCGGGCCGCAACGCCGCCGTCGTCAAGATGAAGATGAAGAACCTGCTGACCGGCTCCGGTCAGGAGACGGTCTACAAGGCCGACGACAAGTTCGACGTGGTCATCCTGGAGCGTCGCGAAGTCACCTACTCGTACTTCGCAGATCCGCTTTACACCTTCATGGACGCCGACTACAACCAGTACGAAGTCGAAGCCGAGAACATGGGCGACGCACTGAACTACATCGAAGACGGCATGGCCTGCGAAGTCGTGTTCTACGAAGGTCGTGCCATTTCGGTCGAACTGCCGAATTCGGTGGTGCGTGAAATCATCTACACCGAGCCGGGCGTCAAGGGCGACACCTCGGGCAAGGTGCTCAAGCCGGCCAAGATCAACACCGGCTACGAAGTGGCCGTGCCGCTGTTCTGCGATATCGGCGACAAGATCGAAATCGACACCCGCACCGGCGAGTACAAGAACCGTGTGAAGTAAGCAGCCCGATCCGGCCGCGCAGTCGGGCGGTCGGCGGACGAAAGAGGCCCTGCCATCGTGCAGGGCTTTTTTTCGCCCGGCGTCGCCGTTCGATATGGGCGGTTCTACGATCGCGAAAGCGGCCTGAATTGAAGCTCGCAGACCGCAGCGGCCGCGTCGCGGCCAAGGCCGCTCCCACAGGGAGTGCGCCGGATCTGCGGCCGGCGGCCGAAGCCGGGGTTCTGTGGGAGGGGTCTTCTGACCCCGACAGCGGCCTGAAGCGAAGCCTGCGGACTGCAGCGGCCGCCTCGCGGCCAAGGCCGCTCCCATAGGGAGTGCGCCGGATCTGCGGCCAGCGGCCGAAGCCGGGGTTCTGTGGGAGGGGTCTTCTGACCCCGACAGCGGCGTGAAGCGAAGCCTGCGGACTGCAACTGCCGCGTCGCGGCCAAGGCCGCTCCCACAGACCCGGGACCGGTTCCCGTGATCGACGTTTTCGTTGCACTGCGACAGGAAATCTCCGCGTCGACTTCCTAGACTGAAATCTTTCCGTCAAGCAGCCGTGTCATGCTGCCTGCATTCTCGGAGTTCAGACATCCACAACGAAGGGGATGGTCCATGTCACATATTGCCGATCTGCCGTTTCTGCCGAACGCGCTCGAATCCGAATTCATCCCGCCGCTCGAACTGATCGAGCACGGGCAGTTCCACCTCATTTCGTGGGAAACCCAGCTCTCCGCTGCCGTCGCCTGGCAGGCGGCCGGCGGCAATGCGGACAATGATGGTGCGACGCTGCAGGCGGTGCCGCCGCGCATCGAGCGGCGTAGGCGGGCAGAGGTGATCGCCTTCGCGGATCGCCGCGCCGCCTGAGTCAGACCTCGACCGGCTGCGCCGGGTCGCTGTCGACCTCGGCGTCCACCTCGGCTCCGAGGAAACCGCCGCTCTGGTGCGCCCACAGGCGGGCGTACAGCCCGCCGTAGGCCAGCAGGCTGCGGTGGTCGCCTTCCTCGACGATGCGACCGCGGTCCATCACGATCAGCCTGTCCATCGCCGCGATGGTCGACAGCCGGTGGGCGATCGCCACCACGGTCTTGCCTTCCATCAGCCGGTAAAGACTGGTCTGGATGGCCGCTTCGACCTCGGAATCGAGCGCGCTGGTCGCTTCGTCGAGCAGCAGGATGGGCGCGTCCTTCAGCATCACGCGGGCGATGGCGATGCGCTGGCGCTGGCCGCCGGACAGCTTGACGCCGCGCTCGCCGACGTGGGCGTCGTAGCCACGACGCCCCTTGGGGTCGACCAGGCCCATGATGAAGTCGTGCGCCTCGGCGCGCCTTGCTGCCGCAATCATGTCGGCGTCGGTCGCGTCCGGCCGGCCGTACAGGATGTTGTCGCGCACCGAGCGGTGCAGCAGCGAAGTGTCCTGGGTCACCATACCGATCTGCGCGCGCAGGCTGTCCTGGGTGGCGCTCGCGACGTCCTGCCCGTCGATCAGGATGCGGCCGGACGGCAGGTCGTGAAAGCGCAGCAGCAGGTTGATCAGCGTGGTCTTTCCGGCACCCGAGCGGCCGACCACGCCTATCTTTTCGCCCGGGCGGATGTGCAGCGTGAGCCGGTCGATGACCGCGCCGTCCTGGCCGCGCGGCTTTTCGTAGTTGAAGGTGACGTCCTCGACGCGGATGTCGCCACGCGTGACGTGCAGTGGCTGCGCGTCGGGCCGGTCTACCACCGCGTGCGCGCGCGACAGCGTATTGATGCCGTCGCGTACGGTGCCCACCTGTTCGAACAGCGACGCCAGTTCCCACATCACCCAGTGCGAAATGCCGTTCAGCCGCAGCGCCATCGCGGTCGCCGCCGCGACGGCGCCGACGCCGACCTGGCCCTGCATCCACAGCCACAAGGTCATGCCGGCGGTCGATGCGATCAGCGCCATGCTCAGGATGTGGTTCACCACCTCGAAGCCAGTGACCAGCCGGAACTGCGCGTTGACCGGGCGCATGAATTCGCGCATCGCCTCGCGTGCGTAATCCGATTCGCGGTCGGTGTGCGAGAACAGCTTCACCGTCGCGATATTGGTGTAGGCGTCGGTGATGCGACCGGTCATCAGCGAGCGCGCGTCGGCCTGCGACTGCGCCACCTTGCCCAGACGCGGCACGAAATACACCATCGCGCACACGTACAGCGCGAGCCAGCCGCCGAAAGGCAGCAGCAGCGTGAGGTCGAAGCCACCCACCACGGTCACCATGGTGACGAAGTAGATGATGATGAACACCAGGATGTCGGCCACGATCATCCAGGTGTCGCGCACCGCCAGTGCGGTCTGCATCACCTTGGCGGCGACGCGGCCGGCGAATTCGTCCTGGTAGAAGCTCATGCTCTGGCCGAGCATGTGGCGGTGGAAATTCCAGCGCAGCCGCATCGGGAAACTGCCTGCCAGCGCCTGGTGCTTGATCAGGGTCTGCAGCGCGATCACCAGCGGGCTGGCGATCAGGATGCCGGCGAGCAGCAGCAGGGTGTCGCCCTCCTGCGCCCACAGACGGGCCGGCTCTGTCTTGCCCAGCCAGTCGACGATGTCGCCCAGCATGGCGAACAGCATCGCCTCGAACACGCCGATCAGCGCGGTGCACACCGTCATTGCCGCGATATAGCCGCGCATGCCCTGTGTGCATGACCACAGGAAGGCGAACAGATCGTGCGGCGGTGTCGGCGGCTGGCCGGCGGGGTAGGGATCGATCCGTGTTTCGAAAAACTTCAGCAAGACGCTCTCCGCGTTGGGGCCCCGTAACGGCGGCCCCGGACCTTACAGGACAAGTACGCGGTCCGGCAGTTCGTTCTTCTTGGCGCCCACACCCGGAAAGTGCTGCGCCAGCGTCGCGGTGATCGCCTGCACGCAGTGCAGCGCGCCGTCGTGGAACTCACCGCGGCGGAAACGCGCTTCCAGTTCGGCGCACAAGGCCGCCCAGTGCGCGTCCGGCACGCGGGCGCGGACGCCGCGGTCGACCACGATTTCGATGTCGTGATCCGCCATCAGCAGGTAGATGAGCACGCCGCTGTTGTGTTCGGTGTCCCACACGCGCAGTGCCGAGAACACCTCGATCGCGCGCTCGCGCCCGCTCTGGCCGCGCAGCACGGCGAGCGGGTGCAGGGCGTTCTCGACGACGAAGCGCAGTTCCCCGGCATGGCGCGCTTCGCTTGCCTCGATCGCCAGCTCGATCGCCTCCAGCGTGCGTGCGGGCAGTGCGCGGCGCAGCGCCCAGGGCAGGGCGAACAGATGTCTGAAGAAACGTCCGATCATGTCACCACCGTCCCGAGGCGCCGCCGCCACCGAATCCACCACCACCGCCGCCGAAGCCGCCTCCGCCGCCGTGACCGAAACCACCGCCGCCACCGAAGCCACCGATGCCGCGACCCCCGCCGAACAGCGTGATCAACAGTGCGACGATGCCGGCGACAAGGGCGATCGGCAGCAGCCCGACCACGATCCAGGCGATGAAGCCGACCACGCCGCCGGTCGCCAGCGCGCCCGGCAGCCGGCCCAGCATGGCGCGCAGGACGCCGCCCAGGCCCAGTGCAACGATGAAAAGCATGGGCGCGTACTGTTCGATACCGCCCTCAGCGCCCTCAGCGCCCGCCGCGGCGCGCGATGGTTCGGGCAGCGGTTCGCCGTCGATGACGCCGATCATGCGATCGACGCCGGCGCGGATGCCGCCGGCGAAATCGCCCTGGCGGAAGTAGGGCACGATCACGTCGGACACGATGCGCTTGGCCGCGATGTCGGTCAGCGCGCCCTCCAGCCCGTAGCCGACCTCGATGCGCAGCGCGCGGTCGTCCTTGGCCACCAGCAGCAGTGCGCCGTCATCGACGCCCTTGCGCCCCAGCCTCCAGGTTTCGGCCACGCGCAGCGCGTACTGCTCGACCGTCTCCGGCGCGGTGCTCGGCACGACCAGCACTGCGATCTGGCTGCCCTTGCGCTGTTCGAAGTCCTGCAGCGTGCGCTCCAGCGCGGCGATGTCGGCACCGCTCAGCGTCGCCGTCTGGTCGCTCACACGGGCGACCGGCGGCACCGCGAGCTGCGCGAAGGCGCTGGTGGCGACGAGGAGCAGCGCGCCGAGGCCGGCGCGCAGGGCACGCATCCAGTTCATCTATTTACTGCGCCGGCTTCGGCGCGGCGCCGCCGAAATCGACCTTGGGCGCGCGCGAGATCTCGGCCTCGTTCTCGACCGTGAAGCCCGGCTTCACCTTGTGGCCGAACATCATCGCGGTCAGGTTGCTCGGGAAGGAGCGCACCGTCACGTTGTATTCCTGCACCGCCTTGATGTAGCGGTTGCGCGCGACGGCGATGCGGTTCTCGGTGCCTTCGAGTTGCGCCTGCAGGTCGCGGAAATTGGCGTCCGACTTCAGGTCCGGGTAGTTTTCGGTCACCACCAGCAGGCGCGAAAGCGCGCCCGACAGTTCGCCCTGGGCGGCCTGGAATTTCTCGAAGGCCTGCGGATCGTTCAGCAGTTCGGGCGTGGCCTGGATGGCGCCGACACGCGAACGCGCCTCGGTCACCCGGGTGAGCACTTCCTTCTCCTGCTCGGCGAAACCCTTGACCGTATTGACCAGATTGGGAATCAGGTCGGCACGGCGCTGGTACTGGTTCAGCACCTCGGCCCAGGCGGCCTTGACCTGTTCGTCACCCGACTGCAGCGTGTTGTAGCCGCAGCCGGACAGCAGCGTGACGGTGAGAAGAGCGAGCAAAGACATCCACAACTTGCGCATTTCCTGCCTCCAGTGACCGGTTTGACCCGGTCTAACATGGGGGCGGTCGCCCCCGGATGCAAGAAGGATACAGGCGGGATGTGACGCTGCGGCCGTCCGGCCGCAGCGAACGGATCAATCCACCGCGGTCAGCGCAGTCTGGCTGAAGCCGGCGTCTACATAGGTGACTTCGCCGGTCACGCCGCTGGCGAGGTCGGACAGCAGGAAGGCGGCGACGTTGCCGACTTCCTGGATGGTCACGTTGCGGCGCAGCGGCGCGTTCTTTTCGTTGTAGGCCAGCAGCTTGCCGAAGTTGCCGATGCCGGAGGCGGCCAGCGTCTTGATCGGGCCGGCCGACACCGCGTTGGCGCGGATGCCCTGCGGGCCGAGGCTGGCGGCGAGGTAGCGTACCGACGCCTCCAGGCTGGCCTTGGCCAGACCCATCACGTTGTAGTTGGGCAGTGCGCGCACGGCGCCGAGGTAGGACAGCGTCAGCACCGCGCCATTGCGGCCCTGCATCATCGGGCGTGCGGCCTTGGCCAGCGCCGGGAAGCTGTAGGCGCTCACCTCGTGTGCGATGCGGAAGGCTTCGCGCGACAGACCGTCGAGGAAGTCGCCGTCCAGCGCTTCGCCGGGCGCGAAGGCGATGGAGTGCACCAGGCCGTCCAGACCGTCCCACTTCTTCGCCAGTTCGTCGAACAGGCCGGTGATCTGTGCGTCGTCGCTGACGTCACAGGGCAGCACGATGTCGGAGCCGAATTCAGCGGCCATCTTGGCCACGCGGTCGACGAAGCGGTCGCTCACATAGGTGAAGGCCAGTTCCGCGCCTTCGCGGTGACAGGCCTGGGCGATGCCGTAGGCGATCGAACGGTTGGACAGCAGTCCGGTGATCAGAATTTTCTTGCCGGCGAGAAAGCCCATGTGCGTCTCCAGAATTCCGGCATCCGGCCGGTTGGGGGAGGGCGGATTATAGGGGAAGCCGGCCCGGTCGCCACGCAGCCGCATGGTCCTGCGCCGCGCGTGGCACCATCGAGCTTTGCACAGCCTCGCCACACCGTGTCCTCACCCCCCGACCCGCATGCCGGGCAAGCCGATGCAGACCGCTGGCAACTGTGGTTCGACGGCTGCGCGCTGCCCAATCCGGGCCGTCTCGGTCTGGGTGCGCTCATCGTCGCGCCGGACGGCCGGCGTATCGAGCTGTCGCAGCCGGGCAGCCGCCACGGCTGCAGCAACGAAGCCGAACTGGAGGCGCTGCGCCTGGCACTCGACCTCGCCTACGCCGAAGGCGCCCGTCAAGTGCTGGTCACCGGCGACAGCGATTTCGTCGTGCGTCATCTGACGGGCGAACAGCAGACCTCCGTTGACGCGCTGCGCATCCGGCTGCAGGACATCGAGGCTGTGCTGGCGCGCTTCAACGCGGTCGAGCTGAAATGGGTGCCGCGCCACCGCAACCGCGACGCCGACCGTCTGTCGCGCGCGGCACTCGGCCTGCCGGACAAGCCGGCGCCCGTGCCGGGCCGCGGTCGTCGGCGCTGAACGGCGACGCCACTCAATACGCGCTGTCCTCGTTGCCTGCCCGCGCGAACACGTGGTCGATGAAGGCGCGCAGTCGCGCGAGGTGGCGCAGGTCGCGGTGATAGCCGACGAAGACCTCGCGACCTGGCGGTGTTTCGCCCAGGCCGATGCGGCGGAGCTGCGGCACGCGGTCGCCGAGCAGACAGGGCAGCACCGCAACACCGGCGCCAGCGCTGCATTGCGTGGCCTGCGCTTCGCGGCTGTTGCTGGCGAAACCGATGCGGGCGTGGGGCAGCAAGCGGCGCAGCCATTGCGCGTCGGGAATGTCGGCGAAGGCGCTGTCCATAGTGATGAGCGTGGCGCCCGTTCCGTCGCCGGCCACCGGTACCGACACCTGTGACGCAGCATAGACCGCGTAATCGAGGCGCATCAGCCGGCGCTGGACGATGTCGGGCTCGTCGAATGGCGTGATCCGGAACACCAGGTCGGCCTCACGCCGGGCCAGACTGAACAGCCGGCTGTCGGTGACCAGTTCGACCGAAACGTCCGGATGCATCTGGCGGAAGCTGGCGATGAGCGGGCTCAGCACATGCGCGCCGAACCAGTCCGACGACGAAATCCGCAGCAGACCTTCCAGCACGCCGGCGCGACCGGCCAGCGCACGCTCCAGTGCGAGCATGTCCTCTTCCACCCGGACCGCGTGACTCAGCACCGTTGACCCGGCATCGGTGAGCACCAGACCGTCGCTCGTGCGCTGGAACAGCGTGTGGCCGATGGCGGCTTCGAAAGCCCGCAGGCGCCGGCCCATCGTCGGCTGCGTCTGCCCGGTCAGGCGCGCGGCGCCACCGAGCGTTCCGGCGCGGACGATGGCGAGGAATATCTTCAGGTCGCTCCACTCCATGTCTGTTCTGATCCATGCAATTCTGAATGGAAGATGTTCATTTTATTGGATTTACATGCATCGATGCATGGAAAAGAATGGGTCTCTTTCAACGACTGCGGAGCGAGCGCCATGTACGCCCACACCCCCACCATGCAGGTTCTCACCGTCGAGGCCATTGATGGCCCCTTTGTTCGTCGCCAGCAGCCGCGGCCGCAGCCGGCGCCCGGCCAGGTGCTGGTGAAGATCGCCGCCAGCGGCGTCAATCCGCTCGACACGAAGATACGCGCAGGCAAGGCGGCCCACGCACGACATCCGCTGCCGGCCGTTCTGGGCATGGACATGGCGGGCACCGTGCTGGCCGTGGGTGAGGGCGTGACGCGCTTTCGCCCGGGCGATGCCGTGTTCGGCATGACCGGCGGCGTCGGCGGCGTGCCCGGCACATTGGCCGAATATCAGGCGGTCGACGCCGATCTGCTGGCGCTCAAGCCGGCGGCGCTGTCGATGGCGGACGCGGCCGCGCTGCCGCTGGTCTTCATCACCGCGTGGGAGGGACTGGTCGACCGCGCGCAGGTAAAGCGAGGTGACCGCGTGCTGATTCATGGCGGTGCGGGCGGCGTCGGCCACGTGGCGGTGCAGATCGCCCTTGCCCGCGGCGCACGGGTTTACGCGACCGTGTCGGCACGCGACGTGGAAGCCACGCGGCGCCTGGGTGCCGTGCCCATCGACTACCGCCGCAGTGTGGTCGCCGACTATGTGGGCGAACACACGGCGGGCGAAGGGTTCGACGTCGTGTATGACACGGTGGGCGGCGCGACGCTGGACGACTCGTTCGCGGCAGTGCGCACCTATGGCGGACACGTGGTGAGCTGCCTGGGCTGGGGCACGCACGCGCTGGCGCCACTGTCCTTCCGCGCGGCCACCTATTCGGGCGTGTTCACGCTGCTGCCGCTGCTGACCGGAAAGGGCCGCGCCCACCACGGCGCCATCCTCGCCGAGGCGGCGCGCATGGCCGCGGCCGGCGAACTGCGCGTGCGGCGAGACGATCGCCGCCACATGTTCGATGAAGCCGAGGCGGCCCATGCGCGGCTGCGCTCCGGCGAGGCGCGCGGCAAGGTCGTCGTCGAACTCGAATAAAGAGGCGCGGCTGCGCGCTCAGGCCGCCGCGCGCGTGCCTCGGCGTACCGCAGCCGGCGGCACGCCGAAACCGCGCATGAAGGCCTCGCGCATGTGACGACGGTCACGGAAACCCGTTTCGCGCGCGATCACGTCCAGCGGATGACGGCTCTGTTCGATCATCAGGCGCGCTGCCTCCAGCCGCAGACCCTCGACGGCCTTCGCTGGTGACTGGCCGGTTTCCGCCGTGAATACGCGGCTGAACTGGCGCGGGCTCAGATGCACCGCCTCGGCCAGTTCCTCGACCGAAAGAGGGCGGTTCAGGTTACGGCGCGCGTAGTCGAGCGCGCTCTGGATGCGGTCGGACTTGGGCGCCAGATCGAGCATTTCCGAGTGCTGGGTCTGGCCGCCCGAACGGCGCTGGTGCATCACCAGCTTGTGCGCCACCGAGCGTGCCACTTCTTCGCCCAGGTCCTTCTCGACCATGGCCAGCGCCAGATCGAGGCCGGCGGTCATGCCGGCCGAGGTCCATACCGGACCGTCGATGACGAAGATGCGGTCGTCCTCCATCCGGATGTCGGGAAAGCGCTTCTGCATCTCGCGCGCGAAGGCCCAGTGCGTGGTGGCGCGCCGGCCGTCGAGCAGGCCGGCCTCGGCCAGCACGAAGGCGCCGGTGCACACGCCGGCGACGCGCCGTGCGTGACGGCCTGCGCCGCGCACGAAGTCGCGCAGCGCTGCCGGCACAGGCTGGTCGAGCGGGTTGATGACGCCTGACAGCATCCAGGTGTCGGTGCGGCTGTCTGCATCGAGTGCGCGGGTCGCCACCTGCAGCCCACCGGACGAACGCACGTTGCCGCCGGTGACCGAGTAGTTCTCCAGCGCGTAGAACGGCTCGCCGGTCACGATGTTGGCGAACTCGAACACGGTCTGGGTGGCCAGCGACATGAGCTGGAAGCCTTCGGTCAGTACGAATCCGATGTGGTGCATGGCCGTTTTCAGGTGGTGTCTTAAAATATAACCATAAACGTCATTTGAGACATTCACAAGCGGCCCTAGCATGACCTCACCTTCACACCGCACAGGAGAACCGTCATGTCCCGCATCCATCAAGGTACTGCCCTCGTCACCGGCGCTTCGTCCGGCATCGGCGCCCTCTACGCCGACCGCCTCGCGCGTCGTGGCTACGATCTCATTCTGGTCGCCCGCAATCGCGAGCGGCTCAACACGCTGGCCGGACGCATTACCCGCGATACGCAGCGCGTGGTCGAAGTGATCGTTGCCGATCTGAACGACCGCACCGGCCTGCGCGAGGTCGAACAGACGCTGCGCCAGGACGCAAGCATCACGCTGCTGGTGAACAATGCTGGCGTCGGCACCCACACGCCGCTGCTGGAAAGCAATGTCGACGACATGGAGCGCCTGATCGATCTCAACGTGACCGCGCTCACCCGCCTCACCTACGCCGCCGTGCCCGGCTTCGTCGCCCGCGCCCGCGGCGCCATCATCAATATTTCGTCCGTCGTCGGCATCGCGCCGGAGACGCTGAACGGTGTGTATGGCGCGAGCAAGGCCTATGTGACCGCACTGACCCAGTCCTTGCACCACGAGCTGGCCGACACGGGCGTCCGCGTGCAGGCCGTGCTTCCGGGTGCGACCGCGACCGATTTCTGGGCCACCGGCGGCCTGCCGGTCGAGCACCTGCCAAGCGAAATCGTCATGCGTGCGGACGATCTGGTCGATGCCGCGCTGGTGGGCTTCGACCGCGGCGAGCTGATCACCATTCCGCCGCTGCACGCACTCGATCTGTGGGAGCGCTACGAATCGGCGCGGCAGGCGATGAGGCCGCAGCTGTCGACCAATGTGCCGGCCGCGCGTTACGTCGTGACGGCCTGAGGTCGGTGCCCGGTCCGCGGTGCTGCAGGTGCGCCGCGGGTGACTGGCCCTTTCACTTCGCGTGGTCTGCGCTACGTGCGCCGAGCCTCGCCCACTTCGTGCAGAGGGTGGGTGCGCTATCGGTGGTCGACGGGCTCGCGGCCATTGCCGGCGAGTGGTCGCTGGCGGCGTCACCGGGTGTCTACCTGATATCGGGCTTCGGCCTCACCTTCGCCTTTGCCGCGCCGCTGCTGCAGGTGTGGCTCGGGCATCTGAACCGGCGCCGCCCGCTGCTGCGCAGCCTGGGAGTGTTCAGCGCGGCAGCGCTGGGTGGCCTTCAGTACTCGGCCAAAAGGCGCCGGCGCCGGGTGGGAGAGGCGCCTATCCGATGAAGAACAGCGCGATGCAGCAGCCCAGTCCGAGCACCCACAGCAGCGAACGCAGGTTCGCACGATCAGCCAGATAGGCACCGATATAGGCGACGCGCGCGGCGATGAAGGCCACCGCCAGGCCGTCTATCGTGCCCTGCGCGGCCTGCATGCGCTCGGCGACCAGCACGCCGGCGATGAAGATGGGCAGCGCCTCGAAGCTGTTCATCTGCGCCGCGTGCGCCCGCGCCGGCAAACCCTGAAGGTTGGCCAGCCACTGCCGCGGGTTGTGGTTGTCGAATCCGCCCTCGCGGCGCGGTTTGCCGAAGCCCTTCTGCTTGGCGATCCAGGCGCAGACGATGGGCAGCAGGCAGGCGATCAGGATGCAAAGTTCGGCGGTGGTCATGGTGGTTCGGTGATCCGTGTGCGGTGAGCCGGCCCGGGGGCGGCCGTGCGGGGCCTGCATTGTCGCGCAGTCATGCCGATGCCGCGATAGCGGGTGCCCGGCGTCCGCGGCGGCGTCGCTGTAGGCGGTTTCCGACAGCATGCACGGCCCGGGAACCTGCTTCGGGGTGGTCCGCTCTACGGAACGCTTCGTGCGCTCACGAAGTCGTGTCCGGTCTTCGACGCTGACGGCCGGACGCGCAGGGAGGATAGACAACAACACCGGCACCGCCGGATTCCAATCCATCTATCCACAGGAGCGTCAGTCCCATGATGAAGAAGCTTGCAGTCTCCGCCGCGCTCGCGGCACTCGCCGCAGCACCGCTGTCCGCATCCGCCAACACCCCGGTTTCGCCGATCGGCCCCACCGTCACCGTGCTCACCGCCACGCCCACGCTGGTCGGCGCTGGCGTCGGCGTCGCCGCACTGGGCACCGGCTCGCTCAGTTTCGACGCCTCGGGCAATGCGGTCGGTCTGTTCCCGATCACCGGCGGTTTCCTCGACCCGGACCTGTCCAATGCGCAGATCGAGCACGTCGGCAGCGGCCTGCGTCTGTCGCGTAGCGGCGTCGACGTCGATCTCGAAAACTTCCTGATCGACACCACGCTGGCGCAGGACACCATCTTCGGTCAGGTGACCGTGGGCAGCACGGTGCTGAACGACGTTCCGCTGTTCACGCTGAGCGGTCTCAACCTCTTCCTGTCCGACACCGCCGGTGCGGCGTTGAACGGCTTCCTCGGCATTCCCAACCTCGCCGGCGCCCAGCTCGGCTTCGCGCTGACCAGCCCGGTCGCCGCCGTGCCCGAGCCCGAGACCTACGCGATGATGATCGCCGGCCTCGGCGCCATCGCGGTGATGGCGCGTCGTCGCCGGCAGGCCCTGAAGATCTGACGCACGCTTGCTCAGCTCAGGTGGGGCCGTGCAACGCGGCCCCACCTTCGGGGCGCGTCCTTGCTGCGTCCTCTGGCGTTTCTGCCGCCTGCATGCGCGGCCCCGCCCATGAACCGCAATCCGGATGCCGGCACGGCGAATCGAAGGACTGTGCCGATCTCCCGATGCACACAGTTGTCGCCGCGCTGCGCGCCGCGTTCGTCCCGAGCGACGTGAGGCGCCGCAGCGCAGTTCCGCCAGCCCGCGCGGATTTCACCTATACCCCGCCCAGTCCGCCGGCATACCGATAAGCCGATCGGCCTAGCCATCGCGCGCAATGGAGTCATTGCATAGTCATCCGTGCTTTTGAGAATCGTTTAGCGGCATAGCCGACGCCAACCGCTTTCCCCAAAAACAGATTCCTGGAGCACTCATGTCAACGTTGAAACTCACCGTGTCGGCGCTGGTCTCGGCCGGCCTGCTGACGCTGGGCGGGCCCGCCCATGCGCTGTCCAGCTTCGGCCTCGCCGTCCTCCCCGATACCCAGTTCTACTCGCGCTACGCGACGCCTGCCGAAGGCAGCCAGTTCTCGAACCGCTACGGCAGCGAGCCGTATATGGCGCAGACGCAGTGGCTGGCCCAGCATGCGCGCGCGCTGGGCATTCCGTTCATCGTGCATCTGGGCGACGTGGTCGACCAGCAGGACAAGCCGGCGCAGTGGGGCGTGGCCGACACCGCGATGAAGGTGCTGGAACAGGCCGGCCTGCCGTATTCCATCCTCGCCGGCAACCACGACGTGACCAATGGCTGCGGCTACAACGGCAGCCAGAGCGACTGCACGGACGCGCAGCGCAACCTGGCGAACGAGCCCTATCTGCGCTGGTTCCCGACTACCCGCGCGCAGCAGAACGCCACCTTCGGCGGTCGCGATGCGAGCGGCTTCCACGAGTACCACGTGTTCGAAGCGCAGGGTCAGCGCTTCATGGTGCTGGCACTGTCGTGGCGCGTGTCCGACGCCGGTTTCGCCTGGGCGCGCGAGGTGATGCGCGCCAACCCGACGCTGCCTGTCATCGTCACCACGCACGATGCGCTGGCGATCGAGAGCGACGGCAAGACCGCGAAGCAGACGCCCTACAGCGAACTGCTGTGGGAACGCCTGATCCGCGACAACGACCAGATCTTCATGGTGATCAACGGCCACAACCACGGCGCTGCGCGCACCACGCGGGTGAATGACTTCGGCAACAAGGTCGAGCAGTTCGTCGTCGATTACCAGATGGCCTATCAGGGCGGCAACGGCTACATGCGCGTGTACGAGTTCGACCTCGGCGCCAACCAGATCAAGGCGCTGTCCTTCTCGCCCTGGGTACCGCAGAAGCCGCAGAACACGCTGAACCAGTTCGACGTCGCGGTGCTGACCGACGAGAACAACGAGTTCTCGATTCCGATGAACTTCGCCGAGCGCTTCCGCCGCTTCAACCCGCAGTTCGCGGCCGGTCAGGACAACCGCGAGGAGCCGCTGGTCGAGACCGTGCGCGAACTCATCCTGGCCGAGTACGACGACATCGAGCCGACCATTCCGGTCGAGCCCTTCGATGCCGACGACTTTGCGCGCGCCCCCAACACGTTGGCGCACTGGCGCTTCACCGGTACGCCGGGCTCGCCGGTCGCCGACGGTGGCCGGGTCGAAGACATGACGGGCCGCAATCCGCTGGTGCGCGTGCCGCTGGAACGCGGCGCGCTGCTGGAGGACGCGAAGTGGTCGGACGACCACCACGCACTGTCGGCGGCGAAGGGCAGCGTGTGTTTCGACGCCAACACCAACCAGGGCGTGCGCCAGAGCTTCTTCCAGACGCTGCAGGGTGCGCCGCTGAACGACGACATGCTGCGCAAGGGCTACACCGTCGAAGCCATCGTCAAGTTTTCGAAGGACTGGACCGCCGCCAGCAACCAGTGGATGACGGTGATGTCCCGCTTCGGCACGCGTGGCGACCTGCAGGGCTTCCTCGGCGGCTGGAAGGGTTCGTCCACGCTGCAGTTCGCGGTGTCCAACCTGCGCGAATTCCAGTGGGAGCCGACCATCTTCACCGGTGGCGCCGCCTGGGTGAGCTGCGCCAACGAGAACCAGACCTGCTCCTTCCCCGGTACCGCCCAGGTGCGCTACGGCGCCAACGGCCGCTTCAACACCCGCACCGCGACCGGCAGCATCCAGTGCAGCAACGCGGTGTTCGGCGACCCGATCTCCGGCACCGCCAAGTCGTGCGCCTACCTGACCGAGAACACCTACAACTCGAAAACCAACTGGTCCGGCGAAATCATGCTGGACACCTGGCAACACGTCGCCATCGTCAATGACCCGGTCAGCCGCGACACGACGATGTACGTCGCCGGTGCGCCGGTGCTGCGCAATGTGCAGGCGGCCGACGGTGTCGCCGGTTTCGCCGGCACGCCCTGGCTGATCGGCGGTCACGCCACCGCCGGCGGCAGCGCCAACGGCTTCCTCGGCTGCATCAACGAAGTGCGCATCACCGAAGGCGCGCTGACGCCGGAGCAGTGGCTTACCTCGCGCAAGACGCGCGTCAGCGGCAGCGGCGGCCGTCAGGCCATCACCGGCACCGACGGCGACGACCTCATCGTCGGCAATGCGGCGGCCGACACGATCACCGGCAAGGGCGGCGCGGACACCTTCGTCTATCGCTCGCTGCGCGACGGCGTGGACACCATCACCGACTTCGTGCCGGGCGAGGACAAGCTGAATCTGCGCGGCGTGCTGACGTCGGTTGGCTATCGCGGTGCTGACGCGCTGGCCGACGGCCGGGTGCGCGTGATCGACAGCGCCGCCGGCGCGGTCGTGCAGGTCGATGCCGGTGCGGGCGCCTTCCGCAACCTGGTCGTGCTGCGCGGCTTGAGCGCTGCGCAGGCCGCCGCGGCCGCCAACTTCGCCTACTGAGTGATCCGCGCACGTAACGCACTGCACTGAGCTGAAAGAGGGCCACCCGGTTGCCACCGCGGGCCCGCCCGACATACCGACTGACCAAGGACTGAATCATGAAACTGAAAGCACTGATCCCCGCGCTCGCACTGTCATTTGCAGCGCCGTTTGCCTCCGCCGCCACCTTCAGCGACACCTTCGACAACGGCCTGTCCGGCTGGACGGCGCTGGGCGATGTCGCCCTCGTCGATGGCACGGTCGCACTGACCACCGCCAGCGCGACGTTCGAAGACGACATCGGTCTCGCGCTGAACCTGTCGGGCCACGATCCGCTGGCCGCCGGCATGCCCGATGGCCTCGAACAGGGCCTGAGCCTGCCGCTGGGCGCGCTCGACGGCGACGCACTGTCGCAGGCCACCGAAGGTTCGGCACTGCTGCGCACCTTCAACGTGTCGGCCGGCGACCGCCTGAGCTTCGACTGGATGTTGTCGACGATGGACACCGCAGACAGCGGCTTCGGTCTGGACTACGCCTTCGTCGTGATCGACGGCCAGCGCATCGATCTGGGCACTGCCGCCTCGGCCGCCCCGTCTGGCAACACGCCGTACGCCGCCCACACCGGCTGGTCGACCTTCGAATACGTGTTCACCGGTAGCGGTTCGGTCACGCTGGGCGTCGGCGTGGTCGACGTGCTCGACTACACGGCCAGCAGCCAGCTGCAGCTCGACAACTTCGCGATCGCCGCCGTGCCCGAACCCGAAACCTACGCCATGCTCATCGCCGGCCTCGGCCTGATCGGCGCTTCTGCCCGTCGTCGTGGACGCGACTGATTCCGGGGCGGAGTCGCAGTGAAGAAGCCGGAGGGGCGTGAGCTCTTCCGGCTTTTTTTAGTTCGCGGGCGGAGGATGGTGGCCGGACGAGAAACGGCGTTCCTCGCTACGGCGTGTCGCCCGGATATCGCGCACGCACTTCGCTGGCGATGTGTCCGAGGGGCGTGGAATTCCAATCGCGGTGTCTTGATCAGGACCGCGCGACTGAATAATGACAGACGGCGGATCTCTCCGGCTTACGTGCCGCTCTGGCTGCCGTTTTCGACCGCCCGGTCTTCGGGAGGAACCGATGATTCGGCGCCACCGAGCCGATACGATTCAAGGTGCTGCTTCAATGCAGCCGCTAAGCAAGGAAACGAATACAGGCCGGCGGTATTCCACGACTCCGTGTTTGTGATGTTCATGTTTTGTTGTGCCCACTCAAGCAACTCGTCATGCGGAGCCAAATACCAAGCACCTCGGTCGTGAAAGCAGATGTGCAGGTCCTTGCCCATGTACTTCTTTGCCAAGGTGCATCGGCCTTTGAGCTGGACCTTCAAGAACTGCTGGCCGTCAATGTGCTGTGCAATAAAGTCTGCGCTCTGCCAGTCATCCGATAGCCGAATGGTTGTGAAGCCGTAGTCAGCCAGAACTCCGGACACCTTCTGGAAGTTGTACGCCTCCTGTTGCCGCGCATTGAGCTTGGCGTACTGAACGCGCTGAAATTTCATGATGCCGAACGTAGAGGTGACCGGCGCTGCGCGGCCCTATCGCGCAGCGTACAGCGATCGACGTGAGCGAGGTCAACCGCCATGTTGTGGCGCTTCATAGAGGCCCAAACCGCACTGTTTGCAGCGCCGCTCGGCGCCGAGGTTTGCTTCTTGATACGACAGCCACGCGCGGCCACATCTGGGACAAGGCCATCGGACGACACGAAAAGCCGACCAAGCCCAAAGTAGAGCCCATACAACCATGACGATTGGAAACGCAAATGGGGTCTGCTCTATGCCCAAGTGCTTGATCAGGATCGTCAGCGCGACCGCACAGGGTATGCCCGCAACAAGGCCGAGAGTCGCACTGAAATTGCGGCGGCGATACTGACGCCACTCTGGCGGAACTGTTCTATGTACTAGCGTCATAACGTGAAGGTTAGCGGCCGCCGTAGGCGGTCCGATGGGCTGACATGTTAAGTGGCGACTTATCCACGGACCAGTCCCTCCGCCTCATCTGCGAGCCGTGCGAGTTGTCCAAACTCTGTCTCGATACCCGCGTCAAGCTTCCACTCCTCGGGTGCGCCACGAAGACCACGCAGGCTGATTATGAAGGTCACCGCGCCCAAGCTTGTGCAAGTGGCAGAGAGCTCAAAGTCACTCTCCAGCGATGCCCAATTACGGACGCCGCTCCAGGGCTTTTCGAGAGCGCCAAGTTCGCCGAAGAACCGCGCGAGGCCCGC